>JBEQLH010000023.1:0-22181 GCA_040326075.1 Anaerolineales bacterium | reverse complement strand
GGCAGCGCATCTTCGCTGCTTAGGAGTTCTGCTAACCCAGGCAGATTTTTGGTAATAAAGGATCCCTGATCGCCCAGCTGTTCTTCTGTATACCCCGCCGATGCCATGACCTTTAAATTATCACCTTCAATCAATCCAATCAGTCCGGCAGTGGCTTTTGAACGCATCATCGACCAGTCAAGTGTGATGGACAAGATCCGTTCGATATCCAGGCTGGCATTGAGTTCCCGGTCAATGCGCTGCATCACAGATAATTCTTCTACTCGCTCAGCAAGCGCCTGGTCCGTCTGGGTATACAGGCGGGCATTCTCAATGGCGATAGCTGCCTGCCCGGCAAACGCAGTCAACAATTCCAGGTCTTTTGAATTAAAGGGAGAACGATCTTTCTTGTTGAGAATTTCCAAGACGCCAATCGCGTGATCTTTTACCACCATCGGAATAACCAGGAGATCTTTGGTTGAAAAGCCGGTCTGTTCATCTACATTGAACCAATCTTCGCTCCTCTTGACATCATTCTGGATCAGAGCTTGCTTTGTTGTGACAGCCTTGCCAACCAATCCGGCTCCAGGGGGCAACCGCTGACCCTCGAGCTCCGATCCAACAGAACCAAGCGCCACCTTAAATACTGACTCACCAGTCTGCTCATCAACTAACAACAAGCTGCCAGCCTCACAATCTAATATTTCCACCGCGCTTTCCATGATCCGATTCAACAAGGGATCAAGCTCAAGGGTCGATGTTAAGCTGCGGGCTAATTCATTGAGCGTTGCCATCTGGTGAGCCTGTTTTTGTGATTCATCAAGCAAACGCGCCTTGACGATCGCCCCGGCAACCAAATCCGCTATAGCCTGGAGAAGATTCACCTGATCGGGTGTGTAAAGGACTGCTGGGTCTCTACTACCGAGGCTAACTGCCCCGATAGTTTCAGTACCAACATTGAGGGGAACACCCATCCAGGCATGAATGTCAACTGTCTCAGGTGAAATTCCCCGCTGCCTGCATTCCCCGGCGTAATCGACAGTAACGATTGCCTGCTGACTCCGGACAATATCTGCTTCTATTCCATGATTTACTGCCTGTGAATGAGTTTCCCGGCTTGAAATACGCTCATCGTTTGTGATATAAAAAACGTGGTGGAAGTCATCACCGGGTTCATCTTTTAATGTTATGCGAAAATCGACTGTAGGAATTAGATTCTTGGTCTGGGTGTAGAACATAACCAGCAAGTCTTCGAAGGCTAATTTCAGGTTAATTCCTTCCGCGACCTTGGTAATGGTATCCATTTCATGAACGCGATGTTCAAGCGCGGATACAACCTGCGACCGGGCTAAAGCGAGTGAGGCCTGATCACATAAAGATTCCAGATATTCAATGACTTGGGTTGTATATGGTTCTCCCGAATTTCGTGAACCCAATGCCAGCCACCCGACCATGCCCGACTGCCCCAGGATGGGTACAAAAAGCTGGGCACGAAGAACTGCCAGGCGGGCTTGGTCCACTTTAAGATCATCAGGTAAATTGCTCCCATTTCCAAGGTAAATCGTTGCACCGCGTTGGATCAGCAATTGAGCCAGCGCTCCGCCCCTGGCAAAGTGAATTTCACTTGTTCGGGTACCATCATCATCTAATGATGCAACATAATAGGAATTGGTATCGTCAATAATGTATATAAATAATCTGGTGGGTGAAATTGCACTCTCAATGTATTCGCGGAGTAATTGGATAATTTTCTCAAGGTCAGTCAACTGGGTCAGCTCGCGACCAAACGCCTGGAGGCTTTCCTGGTAGACTTCTAGACCACGGAAAAAAGCCGCATCTACCCGTTTCTGGAGCCTGGTTCGCAGCGGATTGATCAACAAGGCGATTAGAAATACAACCATCCCTACCAGGATTGGATAGCGGTTCTGAAGAAGATCTCCAAAAATCAAACTCAAACCACTCACAAGCAAGGCATAAGAAACAGCCACAACTGCCAATAGCGTGCTGTACAGCATTACCCGGGAGAGTATTGATCTGGCATCTAACAGGCGATAACGCAGGATCGCGTATCCTAGAAACACAGGAAAGACACTTACTGGAACGAAAATTATGGGGGGAAATTGAGTTTCAGGTTGAACCAGGAATACCAAGAACCATATGACCAACGGACCGAAGGCAATTACCGACCCCCACAGAATGAGACGTGCCTGGTCGCGCACCATCGGAGATGGGGAATCAAGGCGGCGAGTAAGAGTCGATCCGATAAAGAACACCAATGCTAAAGTGATGAAAATCGCTTCCAAGAGCCAGATCGTTGCAAAGCTTCTCACATAGCTTGAAGTCGCTTGAAAGAAAAGCGCCAGCAAGATCAGGACACCAGAAGGTAAATAACCAAGATAGCGAATTAAGGGATATTGCGAGTTAACCCGAATTTGCTCTGGGAATATCAATGCTAAATTAATCAGCGCTCCGCCTGCAAGGGCGATCGACAGGACCCACAAGGCTGTCAAACGTTGAGAAGTATAAGCATCAAATAAGCAAAATAAACCAATTGCAGTTGTGGTGGCGAACAGTGAAAATACCTGGCCAATCCCATCGTTTCTTCTTTGAGCGAAAACCCAAATACTGCACATCAGGAAGATCAAACCCAGAAAATATGGTAAATAAAAATAAACCCTGCGTTCAAAGACTGAAAAACCAGAGTATGCTAGCAGCCAGCGATTCGCCAGGAAAGGTACGCTCACAAACACAACAACTGCCAGAACCTGGAATACTAGTAGCATAATCAGGTTCAGTCTTTCCCCCCAAAGCAGGCGGGGACGCGTATCCATAACATTCTGCATACTTGGCATACCTGGATTGTATGACAGTGGTCATGGAAGCGCAAGAATAATGGGCTGAATCTTACCGGAATGTAAGGTAGGCTTGAAAATTATCCCTGAGCAATAGTACCGAGGTAACCTTTAACTGCAGCCTGATGACCGACATCATGATGGGCTCTTTCCGAAAGATACCATTTGTGCTCTAACACCTGGCAGTAAAGTTCTGCAGGATCGCTATACTGGTCGACCAGCGGGTGTAAACTTTCTAAAGTGGGAAGATAAATTTCTTCAAGCCACTTATAGGCTGCCAGGCTGAGGGGGGTGCTTCGATTTTGAGATTGGGATAGGGTGGCTTTAAGCTCATGGATCTCGTTCATCATCTGTCGAGCCTGCATTTCCTCCGCCTCAATCCCGGTAAAACTCAATAACTGGTCCTGGTGGAAATTGCGATCGGTTACCACGACCCGCAGGCGCAGATTGTCGCCTTCTTCACCACCTTGCAATAGTACCTCTCCAATTGAGAAACCCAGCGAATTTAAGACCTGGATTCGCTCCTGGATGCGGTATTTCTCGTCAGGATGGATAATCACCTGGCGGGTGATCTCTTCCCATAGATTCTGGTAGCGAATTCGGATCGAGGCGCTGGTATCATCAAGAACAATTCCATCCATGAGCAGATTGGCAGCCCCCAAATCCGCCAGATCACCATCCACGTTTTCCTCCATAATTTGGAGATCGTGGAAGCGCAGTGTGGGGGAGACATAGCCCGAATAAACCTCCGAAGTCTCAGCGTCCACCAGGTAGGCTTGTAATGTTCCTGCATCGCGTCGAAAAAGGGTATTGGATAAGGAACAATCCCCCCAATAGACCCCGTTTAAGTGCAGCTGAACCATCAATCCTGCCATGGCATCTAACAAATGATCCCGGTAGCGTACCAGGCTGCTGCGCATGAACAGTGAGCGATATGGTAATGATCGATCGAGAAAGCGTGTGATCAATACACTCCGCAACCCTTTTGTCGTTTCATTAACGGCATGACCCACAGGTGTTACCCCCGGTAATCGCAATCCTTCCATGTGCAGGAGAAGATTGTACTCTTCTTCTGCCACGCCTACTGGCATTTCTTTTATGGCATAGATCTTTCCAGAGTAATTGACAAACTCGACTGGATGGCGCGACAATCCCCGTGGAACTTCTTCGAGACGTGGGCAATGTTGGGACCATTCGCTCATCGGAAAACTCCAGGGCAGGTCCAGGAAGTCCGGATGACCTGGACGCAAGGAGAGGTTCAAGGGTGGTAAAGAAGTCATATTAACTTCACTGAAGGGCAAACTTGCGGGATTGTTCGATATATTCCAGGCTTTGATGGCGGAAATAGGTATTATACAGAGAAGCGTAATGACCACCCTTATTCAATAAATCTTGGTGATCACCTTCCTCGATGATACGGCCTTCTTCAAGAACGATGATCCGGTCGGCGGCTTGAACTGTTGAAAGTCGATGGGCGATCAAGATGCTTGTTGTGCCGGTCAGGATCATACCCAGCGCCTGTTGAATTTGCCATTCCGTGAAGGGATCAATGCTGGCCGTTGCCTCATCCAGGATAAATATTGCCGGCTGCTGTGCCAGTACCCTCAATAGAGAAACGATCTGACGTTGTCCCATCGAAAGACGGCCGCCGCGCTCGCCAACCTGCGTGTCCAGACCTTGTGGGAGACTTTCCAGCCATTCCCCGTTCCCAATCTGGTAAGCCATCTCCTCGATAGATTTCATATCGATCTGAGCACAGGCGTAATAGATATTCTCAGCTATCGTTCCTGAGAAGAGGAAAGGTACCTGAGATACGATCCCCAGCTGGCTGCGATAGTTGGCTAAGTCTAATGTACGGATGTCATTTTCATCAATATACAAAGTCCCATTTTGGAACTCATAGAAGCGGGCGATCAACCTGGCGATCGAAGATTTTCCAGCACCTGTGTGTCCTACCAATGCTATATTCTCACCGGGTTGGATATGCAGATCGAAGGCTTGTAAAACTGGTGGATTATCCTCATTATATTGGAAGGTTAGATTATCGAAATAGATTTCACCGCGTAATGCTGGTGCGGGAAGCGAGTCAATTTGGATGACTTTAGATTCAGCATCGATCAGCCCAAATGCACGTTCTGCTGCTGAAAGACCCGATTGCACCTGCGCCCAGAAGGCGGAGAGATTCAGCACCGGGAAGAAGAAATAATCCAGGCTTGTCAAAAAAAGGTACCAGACGCCGACTGTGATAAATCCCTGAACGACGCTCATCCCACCAACATAAACCAGGATCGCGGTACCAATCCCTCCCAGAACGTTCAACACCGGGAATACCGTCGCAAGCACCAGGCCGCGCTGGACATTAACTTTATAAGATTGCTTGTTCGCTCGATCGAACTCATTGAATATGCTGGTTTCCTGGCGAAAATTCTTCGCCACAGCAATCCCGCTGACCGTCTCTTTGATCGCTGCATTTACATTGGCCATCGCCCGCATCCCTCTGCGAGTCACAATTCGCGCCAACTTTCTAAAACCTAACACGACCAAGAAGATGAAGGGCAAGAAGGCAAACAACACCAGTGAGAGTCTTAAATCGATGATCACCAACACGATCCCCAGAAAGATGACCTGGATGATCTGCGAGAACAGATCTGTTACCAGGGTGACCATCTGACCGAATTCCTGCGTGTCAGACGTAATCCGGGAAACGACCCGCCCTGAGGAAAATTCATCGTAAAACGAGAGATCGTGATCCATTGAAGCCTGGAAGGCATCGGTGCGGATTTTGAGGATAATGTCGCCGATCATGCGCACTGTCAACCTGCGGCGCTCCCAGTTCGCCCCCCAGCTGATAACCCCCGCCAGCAAGATCGCTCCACTTAACATTAAGATGTTCTGCCAGGTGATATCACTTCCTAAAAGATCGACCCCTCTGGAGACGATAATCGGGCTGACTGCGCTTGACAGGGCTATGATTAAGAGAAGCACCACCACCGCGATTACTGAATACTTAAATGGACGAAAATATTTCGCCACTCGGGCAGCCAGCTGGCGGTCAGTGTATTTGCGGTCGTAGGCCTCGGTATCGAGACCAGCAAAAAAACTCAAATTTCAACCTCTTTCTGAAAATATCCGCTGGTAGGCTTCTGATGAACGCATCAATTCCTCATGGGGCCCAGCTGCTACCAGGCGACCCTGGCGAAGGACCAGGATCATATCCGCCCATCGGATTTGGGAAAGACGGTGAGTAATAATCAAAGTAGTTCTACCGCGGGCAGCGGCATAGATTGCCTGCTGAATATTATCCTCAGTCTCACTATCTATGGCGCTGGTAGAGTCATCCAGGATTAAAATCCGTGGATCGGTGAGAAAAGCACGCGCAAGAGCTAATCGTTGGCGCTGGCCACCCGACAAAGTTACTCCTCGTTCTCCGATCACAGTTTCGTAACTCTCGGGGAAACTTTTGATGAATTCATCAGCCTGGGCAGCTTTGGCAGCATCTATCACCATATCACGCTGGGCTTCCTGCATCCCAAAGTTAATATTGTCGGCGATCGATCTTGAGAACAAGAAGACATCCTGCTCAATAATTGATATATTGCGCCGCAATACTTCGAGGTTCCAATCACGCACATCGATCCCATCTACCAGAACCTGGCCTGAATTCGTATCGTATGTACGGTTAACTAATTTTGCCAGCGAAGTCTTACCCGTGCCAGTTTGCCCAACGATGGCGACTGTCTGACCCGGTTGAACTTTGAATGAAATTTCATGCAACGCAGGATCTCCCTCTCCATATTGAAAGACCACGTTTTTGAACTCAATTTCACCCTTCATTTCTCCACTAAATCCGGCAGAATTTTGATCGAGGTTGTTCTCGCGATTGATCAATTCCAGGATCCGTTTTGCTCCCGCTAGACCTAATGAGACCTGAGAATATGCAAATAATGAGACAAAGGTTGGAAACCCTAGCAACTGCAGCAAACCAAAATATGCCACCACATCACCAACATCCAGCACACCTTGCTGATAAAGGATCAGTGCATGTAGTAAACCCCCGGCATTAGCCAAAGCCAGAAGAAGCAACGGCAAAAACCGTGCCTCGATATCTCCCTGATGGACCACTGCATCCCTGTATCGCCGGGCGTTAGCCGTAAAACGGTTGACTTCACTGATTTCCTGAGACATACCTTTCACAGTTTCAATTCCGTCAATAGCTTCTGCCAGACGAGAGTTCAAAGCTCCGAAAGATGTGCGGACTTCTGTGGTGACTGGTTGAAGTTCTCGTAAATACTGCCTGATAGAAATTGTATAGGCAATGATGTATAAGGCCGGGGTGATTATCAGCACGGGACTGTAGCGGGTAGCGAAGATTAAGGGCATAAACATGAAGATCGCCGAACCGACCACCAGGTTGATGCCTGGGTTGAACATCAGGTTGATCTCGCGCACATCGTTTGTCGCCCGAGCCATAATATCCCCAACAGGCTGCAGGCTGTGGAAAGTCATACTCTTTCCCAGCAGGCTGACATAAAGTTCTTCGCGGATATCCCGCTCAAGCCGCTGGCCAAATAGTTCGGCGCTGAAATTCCGCCCAAACTGCAGCACACCGCGCAGTACTTGTGTCCCCGCGATCGCTATCGCAATGCGCAGCAAAACTGTTGTATCCGGTGGCGAACCCAGAACAGCATCAAAGGCTTGACCGATAAGGATCGGCACAACTGCTGCCAGGAGTGCATTGGATATCGCCCCTCCCAGCAATGTAATGCTCAAAGGCCAATAGCGGAGGGCGTGCGAAATCAACCAACGTTCAGTTCCGCTCCTGTTGACGGAACGTAATTGGGGCAGTGTGAATTCAGCTAAAATTGAGCTGGAAGCCATAGAATTAAATCATCTCTTCATCCTGGCTTACTGGTAAGCCAGGACCGAGGAATCTGTTTTTATATTCAGAAGTTATTTGCTCTAACCAGGTACAGGTGGATAGGATACCATAAAATAACCGACATCTATCCAGGCCGAATTACCTCATAAATAATCTTACTATCGAAATAGTCGTTGCCTCAAAAAAGGGATTACCTTGCATCGTACTCTGGAATATAGAAAAGGAGCTCATGGAAAGTCAACCAAGAAATTCCAGTCAGCAATTCAAACAGTTCATAATTCTAACCCCTTATTTATAATTAATGTGCGTTATAATTAGAAAATTCTCAAACAGCCTTCGAATATCAACTATCCATCGATTAAGAGATTCTTTGAGGCTCCCCCAATATTTTCTAATTTATTCAGTTCCCATCAATGACCACTGATATTGCCCTCACACTGGCCATAATTCTCATGGCAATTATATTATTTGCCACAGAGAAATTGCGCGTCGATCTTGTCGCGTTACTTGTGTTGTTGGCAGTCTCCGTCACTGGTCTGGTGAGCAAGGAAGAAGTCTTCTTAGGATTCGCCAACCCAGCAGTCATCACCATCTGGGCTGTTTACATTGTATCCGGAGGCCTCTTCAAGACCGGGGTGGCCGATATTTTGGGCAACCTGATTTTACGACTTTCTGGGGCGAGCGAAGCCAGGCTTATCACAATAATCATGCTTACCTGCGGGTTCATGTCCGCCTTTATGAATAATGTTGGAGCCGTAGCCGTATTAATGCCAGCGGTAATCGGTATCTCCAAGAAGACTAATATTCCGGTTTCCAAGCTGCTTATCCCCCTGGCATTTTCCTCCCTGCTCGGTGGCACAATGACCTTGATCGGGACCCCGGCCAATATTCTTGCCCAGGGTATTCTGATCGCTCGCGGGCTGCCAGGTTTCAGCTTTTTCGAGATCACTCCAATGGGCGCCATTGCTCTGGCTACTGGGATAGTTTATATGGTCATCTTGGGTCGTCATCTGCTCCAAATGCGGGAGACTGCAGCCGATCCATTAGCTTCCTCACAATTGCGGGAATACATTAGCGACGTTCAGATATCCGGCGAAAGCCCTCTATGTGGAAAAAACTTGTATGAATCCGGGCTTGGCGCCGATTTTGATCTGACCGTATTATCCATCATCCGGGATGGTAAACCCCTGATCGGGCTACACCGAGACTTTGTCATCAAACAAAATGATCACCTGATCCTTGAAGGGTCTGCCAATAATCTGATTAATGCTCAAGATACATTAAAATTCAAAATTCATACGGATCATGAGTTCGAATTGACTGATTTGGACACAGATCATTCGAATATTTTTGAAGCCACCCTGGCACCCCGCTCGACAATGGTTGGCCGCACGCTGAATAAGGTGAATTTTCGCGACAGCTTTGGCTTGACCACCCTGGCCATCTGGCGGCAGGGTGATGTTATCACTGAGCATCTTCGAGACGTGGTACTCCGTTTCGGTGATTCTCTGCTGCTGCAAGGTCCACCAGGACGGATACGCGCACTCCAAAAAGGTAATGAATTTCTGGTCCTTGAACCAGTAGAATTCCAACGCAATCGAAGGAACAAAGCGCCCATAGCTGCGGGAATCATGCTGCTGGTGATCCTTCTGGCAATCTTTACCAACCTCGGCATCGCCATAGCAATGGTGATTGGATCGGTCTCGATGGTGCTTACCGGTTGCCTTTCCATGGACGAGGCTTATGAAAGTATCGATTGGCGCACTGTATTTCTGGTGGGGGGGATGCTTTCCCTGGGATTCGCTATGGAGAATACAGGTACAGCCCAGTTTCTGGCTGACTTGCTCCTAGGCACTCTTGGTGATTATGGTCCTCTCGGTCTGCTGGCCGGAATTTATATCTTGTCAGCCTTAATCACCCAACCCATGTCTAACGCAGCAGCTGTGGTCCTGATTGTACCCATCGCTTTAGATACTGCGCTTGGTCTGGAGGTTAACCACCTGACTTTCACAATGGCAGTAATTGTTGGCGCAGCAACCAGCTTCCTCACTCCGGTCGGTCACAAAGCAAACTTGCTGGTCTTTGGTCCTGGGGGATACCGCTTTTTTGATTACACACGCGTGGGGGCTGTGCTGACCATCGCCTTGTTCATCGTCTCGATGATCTTCATACCAATCCTGTGGCCTTATTAGCTCTAATCTGGGTGGGAATCCGCTAAAACACCCTGAATCGAAACAGCTGTCGAATTCAATCAATCTATACCAGCAAACCGGGGGCATTTAGTTTCCAGCAACCTGGGATAAACTCAATTCATTAGCCAATATTATTCTAATGAAATTGCAAATCATACATCCTGTGTAGGTAAATAAGGCATCTGTGGACCAGATAATCCCAAATGTTCAGTGAGGGCAGCTTGCATGGCTATGCGATCATCCCAGGGATATTCAACTTCTCCGAAGCACATCGATTGCTCATGGCCTTTTCCACAGGAGATAACAACATCACCAGGTTTTGCTAACTTGAGGGCAAACTTAATTGCCTGTCCCCGATCTGGTACCTGCCAAAAAGTCTCACCCTCCTGACCACCTTGAGATTTGGCGCCTGCAGCCATTTCAGCCAGAATACTCTCCAACGATTCGGTGCGTGGATCCTCAGCTGTTAGCACAGTTAGATCTGCCATTTGCGCTGAGATCTGCGCCATTATGCGCCTTTTTTCGCGGTCACGCAGACCAGCTGAACCAAAAACTGCGATAACCTTGCCTTTTGTGATCTGTCGCGAGGTTTGCAGGGCTCTCTTCAGAGCATTGGGAGTATGGGCAAAATCAACGATTGCCAGGAAATCCTGTCCTTTATCAATGACCTCCATCCTGCCAGGAATACCCTGCAAATTTGCTATCCCCTGCTGAGCGGCTCTCCCTTCCAACCCCAACCCCGCAACAGTAGCGGCGATAGCAGCCAGACAATTAGAGACATTATATTCGCCAACCAGATTACTTTGGATATCTATATCCTGCTTTCCTATTTGGGTGGTAAACCGCAATCCTTGGGGATGGGAAATTATATCGACCGCATTAACATCCACTGCTGACCGTAAACCGTAAGTTACAATCCGAACCGCGGGATCTAAATTCTGCACCAAATCCCGCAAATACTCATAAGAGCTATCATCTCTATTGAGAACCGCCAGACGTGGATTCCCTTGTTCTTTTTGATGGGTGACTGCCAATTCTGAAAACAAACGGCCCTTAGCAGTTCGGTAAGCGTCATAATTTCCATGGTAATCGAGATGCTCATGGGTGATATTGGTCACCACCCCCAGGTCAAAATCGCACCCAACGACGCGCTGCTGGTCGAGTCCATGGGAGGTCGCCTCAAGGACAACATGGGTTATCCCAGCAGACACCATTTCAGCAAGATAACGCTGCACATCCGGCGCTTCTGGTGTCGTCACATGGAATCCTGTGTCCAGAACCCGCTCCCCAAACTGGGCATTGACAGTAGAGATCAAGCCAGCCTGAATCCCAGCCGCCTGCAGTATCTCGAAAATCAGGTTGGCGGTGGTGGTTTTACCATCTGTGCCGGTCACACCGATAACCGCCAGGTTCCGAGTCGGAAATCCGTGATAAGCCGCCGATAAATAAGCCAGGGCATGCCGTCCATCCTCTACCAGAAGATAGGGCACCTGCAGCGGACCGATCGATTGCGTGCCGACCACTGCCGCAGCACCCCGGTCTATCGCTTCGGGTATAAAATGGTGTCCATCTGTGATCCCCCCTTCCAAGGCAACAAATAGATTGCCGGGCTCCACATGACGCGAGTCAAGTACAATCCCGGTGATGACCGCATCTGAATAATCACGTGCGATTATTTGCGGATAACTGCTGATCAGGGTGCTTAATTTTGCTTTATACATTATTTAGGAAACACGCCCAAGGGTGATCCCTGGGCGTTGTAAGCCGAAATACCAATCATGATTAATCTAAGGCAAAGCCATAGAAATCATTGGAGATGTTGAGGTCTAGTATAGACTCTGGCGCATTGACTCCAGCTGACCGCTTACCGAGCCATCCAATACCTTGTCACCAACCCGGATGATCAGCCCACCGAGAATTGCTGGATCAACTCGAAACGTGACTGTTGCCTGGTCTCCTACCTTAGAGAGAACATCCTGCTTAACCGCATCCTTTTCTTCTGCAGTCAATGGGAGCGCGCTGGTAACTTCCGCAGATGCACCAACAACCTCTACCCCTTCCAGGACAACCACCTCACCAGATTCTACGCCAGAAAAGAATTGATCAATCAAAGCTCGCTGACGCTGTTCGTCTAAAGACGCATTGATTAATTTTTGAGCCGCTGCAATCGCTAATGCCCCCACCTGGCCGCGCAGTTCGCCCAGGATTCGCTCGCGTTCGCTGTCTACTTCAGCCAGTGCCTCTTCACGTTTCTTAGCAGCATCTGCTTCAGCTTCAGCCACTATCTCTCTACCTTGCGTTTCTGCGCGTTCATTGGCCTCACGGATTATTTTGCTGGCATTCGTTTGGGCTTCAGCGAGTACTTGCTTTGCTTCGTCCTCAGCGTTCTGTCTTGCCTCGGCTGCAATCCGGGCATCTTCCAATCCCTCGGCGATGGCAGTTCGTCGTCTTTCTAAAAGACCGAGGATTGGTTTGTAGACCCATGCACGCAGAACAACAAAAATGATGGCAAAATTAAATATTTGAACAAATAAATAGCCTAGATTAAGTCCTAATCCTTCCACTGGGGTGCTCCTTTCTTGAAAATAATATCAATCATAGTTATCTTGAGCGGGAGAATCATTAATAATCTTCCCTCACCCACTTCACCTCAGGTTTATCCTACGAACAGGATCAGGAGGGCAACTACTAGGCAGTAAATTGCGACTGCTTCTGTAAATGCAATGCCCAGGATCATATTGGTCTGAACATCACCACTGGCATCTGGATTCCGGGCAATACCTTGAACTGCACCATTCACCAGCATCCCAATTCCAATGCCTGCTCCGATTGTTCCGACCATGGCCAAACCGGCTCCGATTAGTTTTGCGGCTGCGACTTCCATGTTATTTTATTTACCTCCATAATTTATTGCGGATAATTTTACTAAAACCGGGTTGTTTAATTCCCGGATATGAATATGTTATGCGGGAACTTCTTCTTCCTCGTGATGTTCACCATGACCTTGCGTGGCTTGAGCCATGAAGACCATCGTCAGCATACCGAACACCACCGCCTGGATGAGTCCCACAAAAAATTCCAATCCCAAGAACATCGACTGGACAAAGACCGGAATCAGGGTACCGATAACGAATAGAAGCACAGAACCGGCGAAGATATTACCAAATAAACGGAAGGAGAATGATAGCAGCTTTGAGAACTCAGACAACAACTCTAACAATCCCACAAAAAAGTCGATCAAGCCAAATACTGGTCGTGTGAATATACCCCCCACGTTGATGAATTTCGTGAAGTAGGTAGCTCCCAGAGCGCGCACACCCATCACCTGGGTCATGACTACTGAAATCAATGCCAATGCGACGGTAAAGTTTAAATCAGTCGAGGCAACCCTCACAAAAGGTACCAGGGCGTATCCACCCTCGTGAGCATCTGCCGCGGCTTCACTTGGAGGTTTGACTACTGTCCATACACCCGGGATGACCTCTTCAATGGGGTTTCCGTGTGCGGCATGCTCTAATCTGCCAATACTATCCACGCCGGGGATTAATTCCATCCAATTCACGACCAGGACCAGCAGAGTTATGGTCGCAAAGAATGGGAATATGCTTTTCGTCCATTTACCAGCTGTTGATTCAGTTAAGTTATTAATAACCTCCAGGATCGCTTCAATCGCGCCTGGTATCCCTCTGGGGATAAGTTCTCCGCTGCGCACGGCTCGAGTCACCGCAAAGGCGATCAAGATCAAAACCACATCTGCAATGATTGTTGCGATTAAGGTATTTGTAAGGTAAAAATTTCCGAATAGAGGGGATCTAGATACATTTTCTGCCGGCAGCTGGATGTGCGGCAGAACCGGGGCATAAAATTGGACCGCGATAATATTTAATATTACTAACACTAAAATTACCCAACGATTTACACCGTATCGCCATTTTTTACTGGGTTTTTCCACTATCTATGCCCTCCTCATCTTCCTTTGATTTATTAATTTCGGATGGCTTTGCGAAACGGGAGGTGACTGATCTCACCACCCAAAACATTACAACCAATGTTACCGGTATACTTGCCACCATGAGACCAACAGTAAAAAGCGCATCAACTTCAAATCGATTATCCAACCATCGACCAGCAAAAAATGCTGCCAGGATAATTATAACAGTCAGACAACCAACTTGACCGGTTACTGCTGCCAGTGTCAGGTTAAGCGAGCGCAGAGCCGGTTTTTTTTCGGGCTGATCATCAGTCTGGCTCATGGCGCGCCGATTCTATCACAGGCAGATTATACTCGTCAATGTGCAAAAAAGGACAAATAAAGGTCATTTTGTCAGAACTCGTATTTATTTCCGGTCATCACAATATTTTTATATCAAAATTCTTAGAACAAGGCAGAAGCCGCTCTGGTTGACCACTCCGCCCATGGTCCAAACAGGGTGCCGAGAATGATTATTCCGATCACCAGAATAGAAAGAGCCAGTGTGTAAGGTCGCGTTAACGGTACCTTCTGATCTTCATCCTCAGAACGGTATAGATAGACCACCTTCAACACGATCAGGTAGTAGTAAAGGCCTACAATAGTATTCAACACACCGATAATCGCCAACCAAACTAAACCAGCTTTGACAGCTGCGGCAAAGACAAAGAATTTAGCCACAAAGCCACCCAATGGAGGCATACCAGCCAGAGATAGGAAGGTTACCATTGTGATCAGAGCCAGAGTTGGATTACGTCTGCTCAACGCGGCGTAATCCGATATCTCATTCGAACCAGATACCCGCCAGAAAGCCGCAACGATGCCAAAGGCTGCCAAGTTTGTGACCACATACACAATCAGGTAGAAGACGACCGAGGCGATACCTAATTCAGATAGCGCCGCGACTCCGATTAATGCATATCCGGCGTGAGCGATAGACGAATATGCCAGCAAGCGCTTAATATTCTTCTGAGGGATAGCCATCGCGTTGCCCAGAGTCATCGAAAATACTGACAGGGCGGCGATAATGACCACCCAATAGGGGATCACTTCTGGATCAGCGTAAGCGGTCAGAAGGACCCGCATCAGGACTGCAAACCCGGCTGCTTTGGAAGCCGAGGAGAGAAAACCCGCCACTGGTGTTGGAGCACCTTCATACACATCCGGCGCCCAGAAATGGAATGGTACAACTGATATCTTGAAACCAAATCCAACCATCACCAGGATTAAAGTGCCTAGCGCCAGGGTAAGCGAGACATCACCAGATTTAACCATCTCGGTGATCTCATAGATATCGGTTGTGCCGGTAAATCCATAAATCAGGCTGAAACCATACAGCATTACCGCTGAGGTCATCGCCCCGAACAAGAAATATTTAAATCCTGATTCAGTGGATTTATTATCTTCCTTATAGAAGCCAGCCAGGATATAAAGGGGGATGGAGGTTGTTTCGATCGCCAGGAACAGCATGACCAGATCGGCAGAGGAGGCCATCAATATCATACCGATCGTTGAAGTCAGCAGCAGCATGTAGAACTCACCCCGCTGACCGAGCGACTTCTTTTCCATGGCAAAGAGACTTGTGATCGCCGCACCAAACAAGAACAATAATGTGAAAGAGAAGCTTAACCAATCATGGCGCAGCATCCCGCCCCAGAGCTGCACGGATTCGTCACCAGGCCGGGAGAAGACAAGTGTCAATGCAAATATGATGGCTAAGCCACCCGCAGATAACCAGCCCAGGTTGCGCTTCTTTTCCCCCTGCCAAATTAGATCGTACAACAATATGATCAGAGCCAGCACGACCAGACCAATCTCCGGCAATATCGCCCTGATCATTGTGGAATCAATGGTACTGGACACCTAAGCACCTCCCATTAGGCGCATTATATTCTCAACTCCCGATTCAACCACCGTGACTATTATCGTTGGATACACGCCGATCACTATCATCACCGCACTCAATAAAACTAATGCGACCTTATCTAAAGCAGTGGCATCTCCGAAGTGCCCAACAAATTCCTCAGGCATCTTACCAAAGAACACCCGTCCGATAACCCGGATAATATATGAAGCCGTAATGACGATCGAGATTGAAGCCACAATTGCGATCCAGGGTTGGTAGCGCCATAAGCCCATGAAGATGGGGAATTCAGCCACAAATCCCGAAAATCCAGGCATTCCCATTGATACCATGCCGCCGACAACGAAAGCCGCGGCCACTAATGGCATCAGCCGCGCAAATCCTCCGAGCTTTGGTATCTCACGGGTATGAGCCCGATCATATATCACCCCGACAACAGCAAAGAAGAGAGCCGTCATGATGCCATGCGAAAACATCTGCACACCCGCCCCGAGCATCCCATCGCTGTTTAAGGTCGCAAATCCCATTAATACTAATCCCATATGGGATACGGAAGAAAAGCCGATGACATACTTGAGATCATTTTGCACCATGGCTATGTATGCACCATATACCACGTTGATCAATGTGAGCACGATGATCCAAGGCAAGTGGAACTTGGCGCCCACTGGGAGCAGCATAATCCCAACTCGAAGTGCCGCGAACGCACCCAGCTTCATCAGCACACCCGCGTGGAACATTGAAACCGCCGTAGGAGCTGCCACGTGACCGTCCGGGCTCCAGTTATGGAAGGGGAAAATGCCGCCCAGAACTGCAAAACCGAAGAACACGAATGGGAACCAGAATTTTTGGAACTGCGGCGAAAAGTTTGCCTGTTCGAGAGCCAGCATGTTAAAGGTGCCCAATCCAGATGAGAAATACATTGCTAAAATGCCGACCAGAGCAATAACAGATCCGATAAAGAGGTACAGGGTCAGCTTCATGGCTGCGTACTCTCGGGTAACTTTCCACCCCCAAATGGCAATTAACAAATACATCGGAAAAACGGCGATCTCATAGAAGAAGATTAGTCCGAATAAATCAAGCGCAGCGAAAACACCAAACACGCCTGATGCCAGGATGAACAAGAAAGCGAAAAATTCCCGCGGCCGATCATCTATACTCCAGGAGATCAACACGCCGGTAAACATAACGATACCTGTCAGCACCAACAAGGGAGTACTCATCCCATCAACCCCAACATGATACGAGATGCCCAGGGGTGGGAACCAATCGAATTTTTCAATAAATTGGTATCCGCCGATGGCTGTGTTATATGAAAAATATACCCAGGTTGATAATGCCAGGGCTATGAAGGCGGCAGCCAGGGCTGTTACACGAATTTCATTTTTTCTTTCACCGGGAATTAATAAGATCAGCATTCCGGTAATGATAGGGGTAAAAATGATTACACTGAGAATTGGGAATTGCATCATTAACCTCGTATCAAGAATAGAGCGAGTAGAACATCATTACTGCTCGATTAATCACATCCAGGAGTACCGCGGGCCAAACACCGACCAGGAGCATCAATATCATCAAAGGGGTAATGATAAACACTTCTCTAACATTGATTTCACTGAGATGTCCTTTCCACCGTTCATTTAACGGTCCGTGCAGCACTTGCTTGATCCCTTTAAGAATGTAGGCTCCGGTAAAGAAGAGACCGATCATGCTCAGGATTGTAAAAAATGTAAAGATGGGCCAGGTGCCTCTTACCACCAGGAATTCCGAGATAAAACCACCCAAGCCTGGTAATCCCAAGGATGCCATCGATGTGAATATCAGGATGCCGCCATACACAGGGATTAAGGGGAATAGACCACCGTATTCGTTCAGATCGCGGGTATGAGTGCGTTCATAAATCACACCAACCAGGAAGAACATACCCGCGGCAGACAAACCATGGTTAAACATTTGCAATACAGCTCCGTTGAGCGCCAGAGTCGCACTTTCAGTGTTGATTGCAAATGCCGCCGCGGCAATACCCAGGATCACAAATCCCATATGGTTTACGGATGAATACGCCACCAATCGCTTAAAATCATTCTGACCATAAGAAGCCAGTGCTCCGAAAATGATCGCCAACGTGGCCAGCAATGCTAACACTCCTGCATAATACTTGGCTTCGGTTGGGTAAAGCGGCAGCACCAGGCGCAGGAACCCATAAGCGCCCAATTTAAGCAAAACACCCGCCAGGATCATCGATCCTGCCGTTGGTGCTTCAGTATGCGCGTCAGGCAGCCAGGTATGGAAGGGCCACACCGGGACTTTAATCGCAAAGGCAATCACAAAGGCCCAGAATGCGATGGTTTTAACTGTTCCCACCGGCAGCCCCATCAAAGTCCCTTTCAGGCTTCCCATCTGCTCGAACAAAATCAGCATATCAAAGGTCCCTGCTACGACACCGATCAGCTGAATGGCAAGCAGCAAACCCAATGAACCGGCCATGGTATAGATCATGAATTTAAATGAGGCATACGTGCGGGCTTTTATCTTGCGACCCCAGATCTCCCGCTCGCCGGTCTCGCTTCCCCACTGGTTGATCAAGAAATACATCGGAACTAAACCCAGTTCCCAAAAAACGAAGAAGACCAGCAGGTCGAGGCTGAGAAACACCCCCAGCATGCCCATCTCGAGCATCAGGAAAAAGAACATGTACAGCTTTACTCGATCCTTGATGGTATAGGACGCAAGAATAGCCAGCGGAGTCAGGAGCGTCGTAAGCATGACCATCGTCAGGGAGATGCCGTCCACGCCCACGTGATACGAAGAATTGATCGGTTCATACCACGCATACTGCTCTTGAAATTGGAAACCGGGTTGGTCCGGGTTAAAGCTGAACCAAAGGATGAGGGATAAAGCCAGCGGTATGAGGCTTCCCAGGAATGCCACCCAACGCACGAGTTTAACCTCTTCTTGTGGCAGCAGGATGACCACAATGGCGATAAGCACCGGGCTAAACAGGATTAGGGTGAGCAGATAATTCATGATGAATTCCATTCTTAGCTCCTGAATCCCTGAATTATATAAACCTCGATAAAGTATCTATGATCAAATATCATCATGGCTGCGACAGGAAAAACAAGTAATAAAACAATGTGCCGAAAGCAATAATTAAGGCCATGACCATGTATTGTTGAACGCGACCAGTTTGAATGTATCGCGCAGATCGACCGATGCGCTTGACGCTCTCACCGACAAAGTCACCAAACCCATTCACGATGGGTTTATCGATATAGTTTCGCAATATTCCACCAATACTGAAAGTCACTCGAGCGATGAAATGCAAAATCCCATCGATAATCTTGCGGTCGAGCCATAAATAAGTAAATGTGCGAGAAATCCAATATGCTGGCCGGACGAAAATGAAATCGTAGAGCTCGTCGAAATAGTATTTATTCTGCAGGATTTTATATACGGGTCCTAAAGCTTTCTTAAGTGGGTCGGGAGCTCCAGCGGGAATATCACGGTAAACGAACCACCCTAGGAATAAACCACCCAAGGAAACTCCTAATGAAATCAGCAGCGGAAACCAGTTGAATGTTATGGCCTCTGGATGTTCAGCCAAGGTTTCTCCAACGAATTCATGGATAAAATTCGGTATAAAACCACCAATCACTGGAAAATCCAGGGGTATACCCGGCCAACCGGCAACGATCGCGAATCCAGCCAGAAAGATTAGCGGCAAAGTCATCGTCCATTTCGATTCAACCGCATGCTCTGCTGACTCGGTGCGTGGTTTTCCAAGGAAAGTAAGCGTAATCTGGCGCATGGTATAGAAGGCAGTCAATAATGCCGCTAACGCCAACACAATCAGGACTATCCAACTTGAATGTGCAAAAGCATCCGCTAAAATCTCGTCTTTCGACCAGAATCCAGCTGTAAGAAATGGGAAACCAGATAGTGCCAGACCACCGATCAAGAAAGTCCAAAAAGTAATCGGCATCTTCTTACGCAAGCCCCCCATGTTGAACATATCTTGCGGGTCGATATCCTCACCGGTGTGGAGAACACCGTGCTCGACACCATGGATCACAGAACCAGAACCCAAGAACAATAAAGCTTTAAAGAAAGCATGAGTGAAAAGGTGAAAGGCTGCTGCAACATAAGCACCAATACCGATCGCAGCGATCATATATCCGAGCTGAGAAATGGTCGAATATGCCAGGACGCGCTTGACATCATTTTGAGCCACAGCAATCGTGGCCGCGAAAAGGCCGGTGAAAGCTCCAATGAAGGCCATAATATTCATCGTGAGCGTGGGTTCACCATGGACCATTCCAGCTGAGATGATTGGAAAAACCCGGATAACCAGGTACACACCTGCCGAGACCATCGTGGCAGCATGGATCATGGCTGAGACCGGCGTGGGACCTTCCATTGCATCAGGTAGCCAGACATGCAGCGGCCATTGAGCTGATTTTCCGATCGTACCAACAAAGAGGAATATGCCGATGATGACCGCAGCTGAGACTCCGAGTATGGGGGTGCTGGTTGAGGTTAAAAGGTGGAGGGTCTCTTCGGAGAAAATGACATTGTAGCTCAGGCTGCCAGCCAGAGAATACAGGTATACCAGACCCAGAAGCATGACCACATCACCAACTCGGGTGGTTAGAAAGGCTTTGATAGCTGCAGCCCTGGCAGATGGTTTGGCGTACCAAAAACCGATCAAAAGATATGAACACAAACCCATGATCTCCCACCCGACAAATAAGGTCAGCAGGTTATTGGATACAACCAGGACGTACATGCCAAACGCAAACAGAGAAATAAAGGCGAAGAAACGAGAATACAGTGGTTCAATAGATGGCACTCGGTGTTTGTGCCCGTGCTCATCTTCCACCGTTGCACCATGAGGTGGTAAACCCGGTGCATCATGATCACCTTTAGGTTGCCCGAAATTTTGATACCCGACGCTGTAGATGAAGATCATCAAGACAGTCCAGGCAACGAAGAAGAGTGTAGCGACTGTTAAAGGATCAACCCAGACACCAATCTGGAACCAGGTATCCCCCGTAGGAAACCAATTTATCACTGAAGTGAACGGGTGTTCTCCAAGATGGCCAGATTGGAAGGCCAACACCATGATCACCATGCTGCCGATGAAGGAAAGCAAGGCACCCAGAATGCCCAGAGTATGGCTCAATCTTTTACTGCGGTTGGTCAAGAATATGATCAGAAAAAATGCCAGCAGCGGCGGCACAGGTAAGAGCCAGACGAGAGTCGATGTTTCCATTATTTATCTCCCATCACCATTTCAATAGATCGATCTCGTCGGCAGCGATCGTGTGACGACGGCGGTAAATTGCGATAAACAACGCCAGACCAACTGCTACTTCTGCCGCGGCAATCGCAAACACAATCACGGCAAATGCCTGTCCAGTGATGTTTTCAAAGTTGCGAAATCGCCAAAACGCAATCAGGTTGATCACCACTGCATTGAGCATCAATTCGATGCCCATCAGGATAGCAATTGCATTCTTGCGAGCTAAGACGCCATATAAACCAATGCAGAATAGTGCTGCTGCAAAGACCAAGAAGTATGATAAGGAAATCATGATTTTCCCTCCCACGCCACTGCGACCGAGCCGATCAGTGCAGCCAGGAGCAGAACCGAAGCGATCTCGAAGGGCAACACATAAGCGCTTGGAGATACCAGTGCAGTGCCCAAGACCTTGATATAGTCAACATCAGAAGGTAATTCTGGTAATGGCGTTTGGAATCCGCTCCAGGTGCTGAACATCCACACTAAAGCGGTGAACAACACCAGAGCCATTAATCCTGCCAACCACCAGCCTTTGTTCACACTGCTCCCTGAATCTTGTTTTACCCTCTTGGTGAGCATAATGGCAAAAATCATCAGGATTGCGATCGCCCCAATGTAAATCACAATCTGCACAACGGTAAAAAAGGGTGCACTCAACAACGTGTACATCACCGCTACACCGAATAATGCCAAAATCAACCATAAGGCAGCATGGATTAAATTGCGGACAGTGACAACCATCACCGCCCCACCCAGGGTTACGACTGCCGTTATTAAAAAGATTACCTGCATAACAGTCATCAACTTACTCCTGTCCAACCAGTCCGTTCAGCTCAGCTTCAGGTGCAACTGCTACCGGTCGTTCTTCCCCAATCCGTTTGCGTTCTATCCGAGCATAAACGCGCAAGATCATCACCACTCCCCAGGCGATCACCAGATTGGAGCCTAAAAGCACCAGGACATATACCGGTTGGGATACCCCGACCAGTAATTTATCAAGTATCGCCACAACGATCAGGAGGAATAAAGCCAGTGGGGTTAGGAATTTCCAATTGAAACCAAGCATCTGGTCGATACGGATGCGAGGGAATGAATAGCGCACCCACATAATCAAATAGTAGACCAGAAAGGCTTTAA
>JBEQLH010000148.1:0-7571 GCA_040326075.1 Anaerolineales bacterium | reverse complement strand
AGGGGATTAAGCCGTCCGGCGGCGGGAAAGGTCCCAGATCAACCCGCGTTGGGGAGCGAAGAGGAACGCCAGTAGAAAGATAATGGTCGTAGTCAATACGATTGCCGCCCCGGAAGCTACGTTGAGATGATAGCTGGCGAACAACCCGGTCAAGCTGGAAAATCCACCGATCAGTCCTGAAAGTACCATCATGGTTGGCAAACGACGGACGAGCAAAAATGCTGTCGCGGCCGGGGTCACCAGCATGGCCGCCACCAATCCTACTCCCACAGTCTGCATGGAGATGACAATCGTCAAGGCTAACAACACCAGGAGCAGATTGTTGTAGAATCCCACTCGCATACGCAGTGTAGCTGCCAGCACCGGGTCAAAAGAGATCACCAGGAAAGGCTGGTAAAAAACCAGGATTGAAATAAGGATCACAGCCCCCAGACCGGCGGTCAACCACAAGTCCAGGCTGCTTACACCCAGTACATTCCCAAACAGAATATGGCTGAGATCTACAGCATAAGTGCGGATGCTGCTGATCAGCACCACCCCCAGTGAGAGCGCAGCCGCGAACAGCACCCCAATGGCGGTATCCTCTTTAATCGCCCCCCGGCGGGAGAAAAGACCAACCCCCAGGGCAACAACCAGCGCCGCTGCCAGTGCACCCAGTGTCAGGTTCCTACCAAGCAGATATGCAACCGCCACACCCGGCAGGACGGCGTGCGCCATGGCATCCCCCAGGAAAGCCATCGATCGCAATACGATGTAGCAGCCAATGACCGAGCACAACACACCCACCATTAAGGCTGCCAGCAGGCCGCGCTGGATAAAAGCGTAGGTCAAGGGGGTCAGCAGCTCGTTTACGAATTCGACCATCACCCAATTTCCTCTTCCGGTGGGCAGCATTGGTCAACCACCGCCACGCCATCTAAGAACAGGACCTGGCTGCCAAACGCCTGGCTGAGGTTCGCAGGTGTGAACACTTCATCTGGAGGACCATAAGCGACCATGCGCTTATTGAGCAGCAAAACCTGGTCGAAGCGTTCCGCTGCCAGGGTCAGGTCATGTGTTGAAACCATGGCGGTGACCTGCTCAGTTTGCAGGTGCTCCAGCAGCTCCAGGGTTGCCTCCTGGGTGGTGAAGTCTACTCCGGTAAACGGTTCATCCATCAGCAGAATATGCGGTTCTTGAGCCAGGGCACGCGCCAGGAAGACCCGCTGCTGCTGGCCTCCGGACAGCTCGCCGATTGGCCGCTTTGCCAGGTCTGCGATGCCCAATTGCTCCAGACTGCGCGCCGCGATGGCACGATCCTTTTTACTGGGGCGCCTGAACCAACCCCGCTGCCCAAAGCGACCCATCATCACCACATCAAAGACAGTGACCGGGAAACGCCAATCAACTTCTTCGCGCTGGGGAACGTAAGCCACACAGTCCTGGTGGTGTCCCAGCGGTTGGCCATGGATGTGAATATGACCTGCATTCAACGGCACCATTCCAACCAGGGCTTTAAAAAGTGTGGTTTTACCTGCCGCATTTGGGCCGACAACCGCCAAACGCGCCCCATGATGTACCTGGAAGGTCAAATCATCCAGCGCCTGCTGCTCGTTGTAGCTTACCCGCACATTTTCCATCTCCAAACGCGCTGGTTCATCAGGCAAGGGGTGCGCGATTGACGCTGAAGTTTGGCTGCTGTTCATAGATTTATCACACCCATTCGCAAAACTTTAAATGAATCCTCTGAGGATAATTTTAGATGCATTATTTGAGACCTTCAACGATAGCCAGCGTATTGTACTTCATCATTTCGATATACCCACCAGGGGCAAGAATTGAATGAGTGAGCAGGTCTTCGATCACTTTAACCCCTGCCTCGAGAGCCACCTGTTCTGCCAATTCTGGATTCGTCCCGGACTCTAAGAAAATAGCCGGAGTGTTGGCTGCTTTGATCGCTTCGATCAGCGCGACCATCTGCTGCGCAGAGGGAGATGAACCAGTGCTGACACTGGGGACGATCGTGCCAATGATTGTAAAACCATAGCGGTCGGCAAAGTAGCCGAAGCTCTCGTGATTGGTGACCAGCATGCGCCTTTCCGGGGAGATTTGCCCGACCTGGTCTGCAATCCAGGCATCCAGCTCCTGAAGCTGATCGATATAATCTGTGGTATTTTGAGCGTAGACCGCTTCGCCTGCCGGGTCAATCTGGGTAAATCCATCGCCAATCTCTTCAGCGTAGTGGACTACATAATTCGGGTCCAACCAGAAATGTGGGTCACTCGGGCGAGGTGTATTTTCAGTTAGACCTCGCGCGGATTCGATTACCAACCGCTCTCCACCCGCGTTGTCAAGAACTTCCTGCAGCCACTCTTCAAGCCCTGCTCCGTTTATGATCAGCACCTGGCTGTTGGCGATCTTGGCCACATCCTGGGGTGTTGGTTGGAAGGTGTGGGGGTCCGCACCAGGCGGGATGAGGATTTCAACATCCAATCGATCACCAGCGATATTTTGAGCGATATCAGCCAGGAAAGATTCAACCACCAGCACTTTTATCCCGCTATCTTCAACCGGCTCAACACCTGCTGACGGCGCTGAAGCCTGGCAGGCCGTCAGGATGATAAACCCGATACAGATGGATTTTTTCAAGAAGCGCTGCATCTCTCACCCATCTTCCTTTGGGGAGTTTTGGGGTTGGCAGCCGGCGCACAAACCAAAAAGCTGCAGCCAGTGTTCCTGTATCTGGTAGCCGCTGCGCCGGGAGGTATCTTCGATCAGCTTGGTCAGATCGTCACCCCTGAAATATTCCATCTGTCCGCAAGATTTGCACAGCAGCAGGTGCTCATGTCCCTCGGGGGAACGCAGGTACATATTGCATCCATCCGGTTGGTGCACCCGCTGCACCAATCCTAACTGCTCCAGCTTCTCCAGGGTGCGGTAAACGGTCACCAGGCCCAGGCGGGGGTGCTCATCCCGACCCAGATCATAGATCTCGACTGCATCCAGGGCTCGCGGGCTGGCGGCGACGATCGAGACAATCGCCCGGCGGGGAGCGGTTAACCGGTAGCCGCTATCCAGTAAGCTATCAAGCCATGATTCTGCGAGCGCATTTATTGAAATTAAAGTCATCAGCAAACTTATAAATGAAAATGGTTTTCACTTTCATTATAATCTCCCCCCTGGTTTTGTCAAACCAATCCTTACTGTGAGATCGTCTTTGGTGTCGAGCTGCATGACCTGTGGCGGTTGGGGGTCTTGGCCGATTGGCTGGTCATTGCCTGTATCGCAACGGTCCTATTCTTCCGCTGGGAATAACTCATTGATTGTGTCTCCGATAGAATTCCCTGGATTTCGCAGAAATTCAGATTCTAATTTTCCTCAAATGGACAAACCAGGTAACGAGAGAGAGAATCATATTGGCGGAAAATTACCCATAGTATCCTCAATAAGGGGCAATATCCAACGGCAGGGAGTCCCTGAATTTAATGTCTATCCCTTGTATCTATGTCTATAATTTCTATTGAGTCTACTTATGGGAGCCAAAAGTGTTTATTAGGTCTCAAATTTATATAATTTCTATGGCAGTTGCACCGGATTGCACCATAAGTACACCTGGCATAAAGAAAGAAGGGCGACTCTTCCAAATTCTCGGTGAATTTAGAGGTGAGAATTGTGCACGAAATATCAGCATGTAAAAAAGGATTCAAATTGATCCGATATCTTGGGGAAAAAATTAATTAGAACAGAATATTATGGGGTGGATGGTTCATTTTATAAGAATATTCGACGAAGCGATGTGGAAAGTTTGCGAAAGATGCTTCGCAATGAATTGAATGGAGCCTTCTCATTTTCCGAGTTTGACGTTTGCGCGCAATAAATCTGCAGTTCAGGTTCTCTTTGCCACATCCAAATGAACAAATCAGCCGCAGTACGTCCAGGGAAACGCTCCAACGCCCCGCTCTCTCGAATTTCTCTGACGGTTGGAGAATAGATTTCCCCATACCACAGCGCTGCAGCTTCTCTATACGAAACTGGCTCACTGCGTTCATTCTCCAGAGATTGCTGAACGGATCGAATTTGACATTCGATCTCCATGTATCGTCCAGGAACGGTGAACACGATCTCCTGATCCGGTTGGAGCTGGGTTCTCCTCAGGAACTCCGCATATTCTGCCTTGCACAACACCTCATCCAGGTCGGCCTCACCGCTCAATTCCAGGGGGCTGATGTATTCGCACACATACGCTTCGATAGTCTCCATGCCCTCCATTCTGGCAGTTGAGACGCGGTGGTTGCCATCGCTGACAAAGTAAGCCTGCCCCACCTTGTATAACTCAATAGGCGGCAGCCCTTTGGTGACTCTGGCTGACCAAACGCGCTGCCAGCGTTGACGCAGGTTGTCGCGGCGCGGTAGGAATGCAGAGGTGAAATCCTGATAGCGTCCAACACTACCTCGAATCTTATCCAATTCGATTTCCTGCAATCCGCGGCAAATCTTCTGATTCAGGTGCAAAAGCTGGCGAGCTTCTTCAAATGGGATCAGGTCCAGGGAGCAGTCTTGGATCGCACACAATACTCTCTGGACGACTACGCTTCTGCGAGCCTTGCTCCACGCTTGCTGAGAATCCATCTCATCAATAAGATCAAAACTTGCCATAACGAGTCACTCCTTTCAACAACGTTAACTCTAAATCGTATAATACTGCGGCAATCGCACCATCGATGTTGATCGATAAATAACGGATTTGTTCTGATGATCCTTTCTCGAGGTTGTCTCGTTCGGTTTTACAAACGCGGTTACGGTTGTTTTACACATCGAAACCCTAAATATGCCGCACCGAATTGCTTTGCTCTCGGCCATACCTTCCCATCATAGACAATTATGTAGGCGTGTTCTTCATCTGCCTCAGTCGCCGTCCACCAGTAGATCACCTGGGAATGGATATTCCACAGCGGAGACTCTTTATCAGGTGTGGTTTTGTAAGCAGCCTGAGCAATTTCTGCATCCCATACCCCATTGCTGTTCTGACCGTGGCGAGCCATAGAACGCACGGCTTCATCCACCGTCGGCAATCGCCAAACATGCTGGGGAGCGGGGGTGATGGTCAGACCATCTTCACTGAGATTTTCACACACTTGATGTGCTTCATGCCAGTTTGACCCTGTGCGCGGCCACCCGGGTCCATCAGGAGCCCAGACGAGATTCACACCGTTTCCTTGCACCAATCGGGCCTGGAGCTTGCCGTCATCAATACGTTGGGACACTCGAATGACGGGTCTTATACCAGATATGATCAGGGTCAGAATGGGAAGTCCAACAACCAGGGAGACAGCGATCTTACGTGGTTGGGGACGACCAAACCAGTAAAGCGCACCCAGACCAACCAGCGGTGCGATGAGCAAAAACATGACCGGGTTGGAAAAAGCTTGGAAGAACCAGACCGCGAACAAGGCGACGATCACATGTAAGCCACCACCAAAACGGGGCCAGAATATTGAAATCAACGTAACTCCCATAAAGATGAGCATCGGGCTGAGATACTGCAAGAACATCAATCCCACGTTCGACAGCCAGGACTCGTAATACCAACCTTCGTGGAAATTCTCGATAATCCCCCAAAATGCCCAAAAGCAGGTGATGACGATTGATATACCAACCGCAATCCATCCTGCTATCTGGCGCTTGTCAAGTATTTTCATCATGCTTTTCCTTTGTGGATTGATGGTGAGCATCAGCCGCTCAGCGACGTCGGCTGCATGCTGGGTTGGTCAGCTCTAAAAAGGTCAACCGGAAAGGCCAGTTTTCAGCAGCCGTATGACTTCTTCTTCGCTACTCTTGCCGTCGTAGTCTCTACCTTGCCCATAGTGGATACCGTGCGCTTCATTCCTCATGAGACAGTCAACAAGAGCTTCGGCCCCCTCGGCTTTGATGAAGGCTACAAAAGCCCTGATTCTGAGATCGTGTGAGCTCCCGTGCATATCCTCACCGCACGGGAACTCGGCACATTCCCAACACCCCTGCAAACATCTCTGAATGCAGCAGTTTCTCTGATAGCAGACTTCACTTCTGGCACATAAGCTGGCTGTATTCTTGCAGAAATCACATTCCGCTCTCAAATGACACTTACCACATACCAGACCGCAATACGCGATACTGTCTACAAGTGCTTGTCTATCCATCGGATGTTCCTCCAGGTCACAACGTAGACACGTTCTTGTCTTGACTCAGACCACAGCAAGCGCCAACTGAAGCGCCACGCTCCGAATATTGTCTGGATTATCGGCTCTTTTCCTCACACACAATCGCCGCTTAATGGCTGCAAGCTGAGCGCCGCTGCCGGTCAGCTTCATTATATTCTTGCGGTGATGCTGCGTCCGCTCCGGTGAGTGGTTACGCGCACCGGTTAGTTATGATACTAACTCATCTAGTATCTTTATGATCTTCAGCATCAAGCGAAAAGGACGCCCTTGATTCTCAATTTGATTGAGCGTGCCACCTATGTATAGTTGGCCAATATCGCTATAGAACAAGAATGCGCTTGTTGAACCGGAATGTCCGATCAGTTCGGGGTTTGGTGAGAAGGGAGAGAAAATTTTCGGCAGCTGAAAACGCATCAAACCGAGTCCATACTGGAAAGGAAAAAAGATCTTTCTCCAGCTTTTCATTCTTTCCAAAGTCGAAGGGTCCACAAACAACTTCCCTTCCAGTAAACTCTTGAGAAACTTCAGACTATCCTCAATGTTCGACACCAAACCGCCGTCAGGGCCAAAGGAGGTCATTGCCTTATCGAGGTATAGCGCTTTTGTCTTGTAATAGATATTTGCAGGTTGGATCCCTGGAGTAGTTTGTGTACCACTATACCCGTGTAAATAGGTTGATGTTAATTCCAAAGGTTCAATGATGTACTCGGTAAAGATATCTTGAAGTGGCTTATGAGCCACCGACTC
This sequence comes from Anaerolineales bacterium, assembly GCA_040326075.1. Lineage (GTDB taxonomy): Bacteria > Chloroflexota > Anaerolineae > Anaerolineales > UBA4823 > PFL25. The sequence goes on along the minus strand of JBEQLH010000148.1, from coordinate 645 downwards.
AAGGACAGACCCCAGGAGCTGGTAATTCGTATCGGAGTAATACGCCTTCTTGTCATACTTAGCCTGATCCTTTGATTCAGGTTGGAATTTTGGGGAGATGTTCTTAGCGATGTCAACCACATCTGCCACCTCCCACCCCATATCCCCATCAGCGATTAGACGATCAAACATGCTCTGCCCACTTTGTGGTTTTTCCATGAAATAATCAGGCAAACCGGATGTTTGGCTGACCAAGTGGTAGATTTTCAACTGATCAGAATAGTCAAATCCTTTGTAGCGATGTAAACCTTCACAGAGATTGTTTGGCAGGAACTTTGAGATCGGATCATCGAGGGATAGGCGGTCTCGTTCTTCAAGGATCATTGTCACGGCACTAGTATACATCTTGGTTATGCTGGCGATGAAGATCGGCGTATCGACCTTCATCGCTTCCGTTTGATCCGCATAAGCAGTGCCCGCAGCGCCTGACCAATAGAAATCACCCTTGATATTGGTAATTCCGAGGACAACGTTGAAAACGTCCTTATTCTTGCTCACTAAGGTGTCGATTTCGCTCTGTAACCTGTTTTCGAGTGCTGGGTGATCCATCTGTGAAACTCCTTCTCCTTGACAGACCGTGAGGTCTTATTGAGAATTCAGTTTGTG
>JBEQLH010000147.1:0-7572 GCA_040326075.1 Anaerolineales bacterium | reverse complement strand
TCTCCAGGTCGTTCCATTCGCGCAGTACAGCACTCAATCGTGTATAAGCATATCCAATGACTGGTAACAGCCTCCCACTCTGCGCGGCATACTTGTCTGAAATCTGCTCCGCCTCCTTACAGGTGGCAGCTGACTTGTGGAGTTGCCCCAAAGTGTAATGAAGAGCTGCCAGGTCACACAGAACAACTGCGGAAAGATGGTGGTCACCGGCTGTCTGGCTGATGGCTATGGCTTTGGACGATGCCTCAGTAGCCCCAACTAAATCCCCACTCGAGCGTAATACGGCACCCAGCAGAGTCATGATATAGCCACGCACCATCAAATCGTCTGCTGGCAAGTGTTTCAAGGCCTCAAAAGCCAGGTCTACGGCGCAGGAATTATCTCCTCTTAGTGCTGCGGTGTAGGTGCGGATTATAGCGATATGGCCAACTATGCGCTGATTTTCAACTTCACTCAGGATAAACCCTTCTCTATGCTCGTCAAACCCAACCAACGCTTTCTCAGTCTTTCTAAGCAACGATTCGATGGTATCAAACTTTCCAGCATAAGCCAATGTCCAGGCATGAGCTATGTTGAGCCAGAGTGGTGGGCTCAGTGCCTCTTCTGGCAACCTCTCCAACCAACTAACCAGAGTTCTCAACTCTCCGTGGTAAATCATTGCGAGAGCATTACCAGCCAGCAGATTCACAACCCGCTCATAGTCGTTGCCCTCCAATGCATGGCTCACTGCCTCAGCGATCAAATTGTTCTGCTCGAACCACATACTTGCTCTGCGATGCAAAATCGGCATCCGCTCCAGTTGTGCCTGCTCAAGACGGACGCGCAGTAAATCAGCGAACAAATGGTGATATCGATACCAGCACCGCTCGTCATCCAAAGAGATCAGGAACAAGTTAGCCTGTTCCAAGTGGGTCAAGGTCGATTGGCTATCCTCACTACATGTAACGGCATCACAAAGAGGGCCACTCAATCTATCGAGGATAGAAGTCTTTAGTAGGAATTCCTGGATTGTGGATGATTGTTGATCAAGAACCTCCTCCACTAAATAATCCAAAATAAAACGATGGCTGCCGCTGAAGGACCTGATGAAGCGAGACACATCTTTTCGACCTCGCATCGAGAGAGCTGCCATCTGCAAACCAGCGATCCAGCCTTCTGTAAGATCTTCCAACGAGGATATTTCTTGCGGAGAAAGTTTTAGTCCCATTACAATGTTCAAGAAGGTCGCCGCCTCATCTTCTGTAAAACGCAAATCATGAGTGCGGATTTCCATCAATTCACCGCGTACTCGCAGACGGGCCAGCGGCCAGGGTGGGTCAGCTCGGCCAGAGATAACGAGGTGCATCTGTGGTGGCTGGTTCTCAACAATAAACGTGAGCATCTCTTGAATAATCGTTTCTGTGATAACGTGATAGTCATCCAAGACAATGATAAAGGGCTGGATCATCTCAGCGATTTCGTTGAGTAGACCTGTCAGGAGTTTATCGGTCTCTTCAGGCTGCGAAGTTAGAAGAGCGCTTATTATCCCTTCGCTAATATCATCCACGTTTTTCTGCAAAGCAGTTATGAAGAATTTCAGGAACCGAGCCGGGTTATTATCCCCCTGATTTAGCGAGATCCAGGCAGCCGGTCGCCTACACTCGTGAATCCACTCGCTTAAAAGGGTGGTTTTTCCGAATCCAGCCGGTGCTGAGATGAGAGTTAACTTGTGGTTCAACCCATCTTCCAAGTGCTTGATCAAACGGGGGCGAGAAATGAGATTAGGCTGGGAAGGAGGAATATAGAGTTTGGTTTGGAGCAGCGGCGTGGACACCGAAGAATTCCTTTGGTGATTGGCTACCGGAGTTTATTCGTATAACGCTGCATCAAATATATCACGCCTTCTGAACAGCATAAAGGTCCTGGAATGCTTCGAGCGTATTAAAAGATTGTTGCCGTAAACCAGCAACGCGTTGGATATTGGTAAATCTGCCAATTTGTTCCATGCGTAAAATCCAGCGGAGAGAAAATCGTTCCAAAGGCAGTGTGGGCAGTTCTAGAAGTGTCCCCAAGGAAATAAGATCCCCATCCCAGATGTTTTAAATTAAACTGGCCTTTATCTTTCAAATCTTGCTTTCAAGATCCAGCAGCCAGGCTTTCGTTTCTAATCCTGCCCCCGCGCCATAGCCATGTAATCCCCCATCCGCCCCAATCACACGGTGGCAGGGGATCACCAAGGGTATCGGATTGGTGGCTTCAGCCCGACCGACTGCCCTGGCAGCCCGCGGATTCCCCAATCGCTGAGCAATTTCGCCATAAGTCATCACCTCTCCATAGGGGATGGCATAAGTAGCCCGCAGTGCCTGTTCCTGAAAAGGAGTCAAGACAGACCAATCGATGGGTAAATCAAAGATCTCTCTTTCGCCCCGCAAATATTGACTGATCTGATGGGCGGCAGCAGCTGTTTTGGTCTCGTCGACCAGCACCTGCTGGAAATCGAAACGATTTAATAAAGAAATGAGCGCATCTTGATTTGGGCTCACCTCTATCGCCACCAACCCCCGCTCAGAGACTGCAAGCCAGATTGGCCCAAGTGGGGTGGAGCTAATTTCACCGATATAAACTGTTTCATTTATTTTGCTCATAATTCCTCAGTTTCTATAATCACTGTGTGCCTGCTAGTAGTCAGTCACTGTGATTTTGATGAATGGTAGACCTTACGATACATAAATCTGCTTGTCTTTGCGAGGAGGCACGACGAAGCAAACTCCACCACTGATAGGGAGATTGCTTCAGCGGTAAAGCACCGCTTCGCAATGACACACCCATCTCATTCATTGTGACTCAGTACTAGTGATCATTAATTGATCACCATATCAATCAAACCACACCTCTGGGTTCAGACTTCTTTCCACCCTGGTTTTTATATATGCGGTCCAGGTTTTCTGTCTTTATCGCAAGATTCATAGACAATTATTGAGAATTTTGCAATATTGTTGGGTTAGCGTAGGGTAAGTGTAGGGTTAGCGTCAAGCAGGATTCGTCAATACCGATTAATATATAGTCTGAAGGGCGATTTCTCTTCTTCTCCTCCTTAGAGAGAGCCGGGCACATATTCCCGGCTCTCGTCGATTCTACCACTGCTACCCCTCAATATAATAACGCATGAGCGGGCGCGCCTCAGATCGCCTGGCGACTTCTCGAAATCCTGCCTTTAGAAAAGTTGAAATCATTCCGGTGAAGATATAGATGTCCGGTGCGCTGTCTTTCTTGGGCACGATCGGATAACCTTCTACAATGCGGGCGCCGTTCTGCCTGGCAAAATCCACTGCGGCTTCAAGCATCCTGCTCGATAATCCCTGGTGCCTGAAAGGTCTGGAGATGAAAAAGCAAACGATAGACCATACCGGCTGATCATCAATTCTTTTTAAAATCCGAGAGCGATCCAGTACAGGGAAATCCTCACGCGGCGCGACGGAACACCAGGCGACCGGTTCCCCTTCGGTGTAAGCCAGAATTCCTGGTACTCTTCCCGAATGGATGATGTCATGCATTGCTTGATGGTTACCTTCACCTTGTTGTTCTTCGAACTCGACCCGTTTGATGCGCCACCACATGCACCAGCAGCCACCAATCGCGCCGCGCGGACCGAACAATTTTTCCAAATCATGCCACCGTTCGGAAGTGACTGGATGAAATTCAAAGTCAGTTGTGGATAATTCTGTCATTTAGTCCTCCCGTTGTGCAGGTACACATTCCAATCAGAAATTCCATGTTCCACATACAATATTAATAACGTGAACGAAAGCAGATCTTGTAAAGGGATCAACATCAGCGCCATCGGTAAACCCTGCACCCAAGCTTCCAACCGTGGTGAAAGCAGCATACACTCGATCCTGACCGGCTCACACAAAGGTCGCATGCCTGGCTAGATTCTCTCATTGGTTTCCTATCATTAAATAACGTTCTGAGAATACATACTAATTTTGGAGCCGAGAATCTTATTTGACTGTTTGGCACTCGAGATATCGAAAGCAATCTATGGTGTGATCGTTGACCATGCCAGTAGCCTGCATGTGGGCGTAACAGATGGTCGGTCCGACGAATTTAAAGCCGCGTTTTAGCAGGTCCTTGCTCATGGCAGCCGAATCATCGGTTTTAGCAGGCAGCTCCTGCATCGTCTTCCAGGAATTGACCTTTGGTTTACCACCCACGAACTGCCACATGTATTTATCAAAACTCCCAAACTCGGATTGAACCGCCAGGAAGGCCTGAGAATTCTGGATAGCAGCTTCGATCTTGCCTCGATGGCGAATTATCCCGGCATCAGTCAGCAAATCTTCAACTTTCGCCTGATCGTATTGGGAGACAACGGTAGGATCGAAACCATCAAATGCAAGGCGAAAATTTTCCCGCTTCTTTAAGACCGTCATCCAGCTTAATCCGGCTTGCATCCCTTCCAGGATCAGGAATTCAAACAATTTTTGATCGTCGTGAAGGGGAAACCCCCACTCCTGGTCATGATAATCGATCATCAACGGGTCTGTGCCCGCCCAGGCACAGCGAATTGGAATTTGATCACTGTTTGAATGTTGGATATTCATCATTGCATGCTCTTCTACATAACGTTAATGGATAAGGATAGGTTCGAAGGATTGAGAGATATGAGGCACTTTTCGCACCTTGAGTTCTGGGCTGAATGGTTGACGAGTCTCAGTGCATTGCGCGGCTACACTTCTTTATACATCATGCAGAACTCGAGTTAGTATAATGCATTTTTGGGGTAGGAGAAGTCCGTAATGAGGTGACCCGCTGAAGTACTAAAAGTAGGGGGGGATATCAGCCATGCATGCTGACAGGTTGACACATTGGGACATGGTGCGAGCGAAAATCTGCGGACAAACAAATCCTACCTGCAATAATATTCATTCGATTTTTACATTATTTCCATTCCAAGTATGTAATAATAGATCAGGATTACTGGAGATTTACCAGGAGGATTTCCAATGCATTCTTCTAAAAATCCACATACACCAAAGGTAATTACCCGCAGAGAAGTATTGAAAGCCATGGCTATTGTCGCCGGTGGGGCTGCATTAAATCATTTAGGGCGTGATCTGGTCACAACTGAGGCCAAGGGCAGCCAGTCTAAGCTTGATAATGAAGTTTACATTCCCCTGGTAACCAAGTATGGTTCCCTGTCAATCGGAAAAGTGGTGCATGTAAATGAACATAATGCAACATCATGGAGCGGTCAGAGGATGTATTGGGAGCATGTTGAACAGCCCGTGGTGAACGAGATGGTAAAGCGAGGGGTGGTAGAGCTGACTGGAGCTGCGACTGAGACCGACGCCTGGCGGGAACTACTCCCCGGCTACCAGCCAGGGAAGAAGATCGCCATCAAGGTCAATTTCAACAACTGCTGGAGCTGCAGCAGTACCAGCGCGGTGATTGACGCCCTGATTCACCCGGTGAACGCGGTGGTATCCGGGCTGGAGCAAATTGGCGTGGTACGGGCAGATGTATGCGTTTTCGATGCCGTCCGGTCTCTGCCGGACCGGTTCGTCAACGCAGGCTTGCCTGGAATCACTTACTTTGATAATTCCTGCAGCAACATTGCCGGGTTTAGCGATCATCCTGATGCGTATATCACTTTCAACCCTCCACCTTCGATGAGCATGCCGGCCGAAAAGGTTACCGATGTAGTGAGGAATGCTGATTATCTGATCAATATGCCAATCATGAAAGGAGGCCACCCTCTTGCTGGGGTGACTCTCGGATTTAAGAATCACTTTGGGACAATCCATCATTGCAGCGCGCTGCATGACTATGTGGATGTGGTGCACAAGCCGCCTGCATACAACCGGGACTATAATCCGATGGTGGATTTCTTCAGCAGCCCACATATTGGGGGAAAAACGGTGTTGACCATCGGAGATGCTCTTTTCGCGGCCAAAGATTTCAACGATCCACCGGAGACCTGGACTACCTTCGGAGATAAATTGCCCAACAGCCTGTTCTTTGCCAAAGATCCGGTGGCGGTCGACTGTGTGATGCACGACCTGATTGCTGCAGAACTGGGAGATAGCCTCACGCCAGCAGCAAATCGCTACCTGGCTCTGGCAGGGAAGGCTGGGATAGGTATCTACGAGAGTGTGAACCCCTGGACAGAATCCTATACGCAGATCAACTACACTAGGGTCATTCTTTGATGAGATTATTGCCGTAGATCAAGATGACCAGTGAGCAAATGACCAGATGCGTTCTTGCTGCCTGACCCAGGAGCGATGAAATCATGCTGGCGTTTGAAGATCAGATTAGTGCATAATTGGGATTCATATCTCACCGTTCGCATCTGTTACAATCATTGCACATTCTTAACTTGAATCTGACAAGAATTTCCTGTATAATCAATTAACGCAAGGTGGATTATCATCAATCCTAACGTGCAAGCCACCATATGTATTTCTGGTGGCTGTTTTTATTTTTGGAGGAGGTGGGTATCATTAAATAGATCCTTATGTCCCCTAAAATAAATATTCAACACATACAGGTCACCGGCTTGATGACTGTAAATGAAATTCAAACGTGCGAGGTCAACCAATACATGTAATTACGAAAGGAGTACAAAACAATGGCTACAATAAAATCATCTATAACTATCAATGCCCCGGTGGATAAGGTGTTCGAGTATGCGAAACCGGAAAACCTGCCGGAATTCTGGCCCAGCCTGGTCGAGGTCAAGAACGTAAAAGAATTGCCCAACGGAGGTTACAGCTGGGATTGGGTGTATAAGATGGCTGGAATGCGATTTAATGGCAGCAGCGTGCATACTGAGTTTGCGGCCAATGAGCGCACTGTTTCTGAATCTTCTGGTGGCATTGAAAGTACCATTACATGGACGTATGAACCTGAGGGCGGCGGAACCAAGATGACCACATTAGTAGAATACAAAATACCTGTGCCGCTGCTCGGCAAAATAGCAGAGGCCTTTGTCGTCAAAATGAACGAGAACGAGAGTGCTACGATCCTGGCCAACCTGAAAGCCAGAATGGAAGCCTGAAGAAGGTTCAGGATTAAGGTTGACTTCTGCACAACAATGAATTAAGGGGCGCAGGACTTTGCATTCTGCGCCCCTTTCATTTCGTGAATAGGTGAGAGTGGTAGGAGTGATTTGAGATTACTATATAAAAAGAAGTAAACGTTATTCCCAGCGGGGGCAATTTATTTCAGTGTTTATTTGATTTAACTCACTCGAGAAATGATTCTTGACGCGCAAATCATCCATGGTGTAGAGTAGTAACATGATCCACCAGATACTGCTCTTCAAGAGGCCAGGATGCAAAAATGGGAGTACTGCGCAATTTACCAGATCAGCCAGATGGGTGGTTGGTTGACCGGTGTGGGGATGGTTTATAGAGGAGGATTTACAGTAAAGGGAGCAGAACGAGAAGAATTAGAACACGATCCCAATGGGCTGGCGCGCTGTATCGCAAATCTTGGTTTGGAAGGCTGGGAAATGGTGGGTGCTGCGGTAGTCTCCGAGCATTATCACACCATTTACTTCAAGCGTCCAATTTCAGAATAGCCAAC
>JBEQLH010000146.1:0-7580 GCA_040326075.1 Anaerolineales bacterium | reverse complement strand
ACATTATTTAGATTAAAAAGGCGAGTAAATATGGGTTCAACAGTTGTTTACCGGACAGTGTTCACAATGCCCATGATGGGAATGCATCCACGCGCCAGGGTATGGACAGCGAAGGAAGGAGAATTCCTCTAATCGCCTTGATTAAGAACAACGCATAAAAAGGCTGTCCAGAACCTGGGCAGCCTTTTTGTTCAAGCTGATACATTGTATTCAGCAAATATCAGTCCTGAAAATGTTTATCCTTCGCGCTACAATATAATGAGAAAACCACCAGGAGGTGACTCATGCCAAGCAATATCCTCGTTTCAGTCGCCTGGCCTTATGCAAATTCATTAATCCATGTCGGCAATATCACCGGCTCCTATCTGCCAGCCGATATATTTGCCCGCTACCAACGATTATCCGGTCAAAACGTGCTCATGGTTTCCGGTACAGATTCTCATGGAACGCCGGTTACTGTGCGCGCCGATGCCGATGGGACTACCCCCTTGGATGTCTACACCCAATTTCACACGGGCTTCTTGGAGTTATTTCAGAAGCTGGGTCTGACCTACGATCTCTACACCACTACCCACACTGAAAACCACTATAAGGTCTCGCAGTCGATCTTCCTGGCGCTGAAGAAGAACGGCTACCTTTACACAGACCGGCAGCAGCAATGGTACTCTCCAACCCAGGGGCGCTTCCTTCCTGATCGCTACGTTGAAGGCACCTGCTATGTTTGCGGCTATGCGAATGCCCGCGGTGACCAATGCGACCAATGTGGAACCCTGTTAGAGGCTACATCATTGATCGATCCACGCTCGAAAATCGATGGATCAACACCTGAACTCAAGGAGACTGAGCATTTCTACCTGGATTTAGGCAAACTACAACCTGCTATTGTAGACTTCTTGCGTCAGCGAGAGGATTACTGGCGTCCAAATGTCCTCCGCCAATCACTGGGTCAGATCCTGGCGGATGACTTGCATGGACGCGCCATCACTCGCGATCTTGACTGGGGAGTTCCGATCCCCATTGACGGTTGGGAGGAAAAGCGGCTTTATGTCTGGTTCGAGGCAGTCATTGGATACCTCTCTGCCAGTATCGAATGGTCACAATTGAACGAACGACCGCAAGCCTGGCATGACTGGTGGTATGACACCCAGGCTAAAAGCTACTATTTCATCGGGAAAGACAATATACCCTTTCATGCAGTCATCTGGCCGGGTCAATTGTCCGGTGCCGGGGAAGGGTTTGGAAAGATTTTTGAAGAACGAGAGAGTCCACCATTGAACCTTCCCTTCGATGTGCCAGCCAATGAGTTCATGAATCTTGAAAAGCAGAAGATTTCAGGCAGTCGCAATTGGGCTGTTTGGGGTTTGGATTTTCTCAGCCGTTATGAACCTGACGCGCTGCGTTACTATCTGACTGCCAATATGCCTGAAAGTAAAGACACTGATTGGGATTGGGAAGACTTCCTAAACCGCAACAACAATGAATTAGTAGCTACTTGGGGCAATCTCGCTAATCGGGTTCTCTCCTTCGCATATAAACATTGGGAAGGACAAGTACCCACTCCAGGTGAACTACGTCCCTCCGACCAGGAGATTCTTGAAACCGTTGAGGCGGGTTTCCTAACCATCGGCCAACATATCGAGGCTGTTCGCTTAAGAGCTGGGTTAACAGAAGCCATGCGGCTGGCCAGCGAAGTGAACAAATACCTCGATCAATGCGCACCCTGGTTCGAGATAAAGACAGATAAATCCGCGGCTGCGACCACCATCTACACTGCCTTACGGGTGATTGACTCGTTGAAAATCCTTCTCTCTCCCTTCCTGCCATTCTCAAGTGAGCAGCTTCACACCTATCTCGGATATGATCAACCATTATTTGGTGAGCAGTATGTTGAAATTGTCAGAGATAACTTGGGTGAGCATCAGGTGCTGAGGTACAACCCTACCGGAGCCACCGGGAGATGGGAACCCAGCCAACTTTCAGCCGGGCAAGATCTTCGCCAACCAGCTCCCCTCTTCCGGAAATTAGATCCGAGCATCGTTGAATCTGAACGATCACGTTTAGGGCAACCAGGAGAGGACCAGGATTAGGCTATGAAAATATTGCTGCTCCTCAGGCACGCTAAGTCCAGCTGGAATAATCCAGAATTAGCGGATATCAACCGCCCACTCAACAAAAGGGGCAAGAGGGATGCCCCCCGCATGGGTATGCTTTTGCGCCAGCAAGACCTGGTTCCAGATATTATCCTCAGTTCCCCAGCAGTGCGAGCAAGAAAAACAGCCCAGGCTGTCTCCGAAGAAAGTGGCTATGAGAATGATATCGAAATTCAAGATGAATTTTACCCTGGAGACCCATACGCTTTCATTGACACCCTTATTGCACTTCCAGACCAGGTCAATACAGCACTTATCGTAGCTCATAACCCTGGTTTAGAGGCGTTCCTGGATGTATTAACTGGGGAGACAGCTCGTATGCCGACCTCGGCATTAGCTCACATTTCTCTACCTATCAACAGCTGGGTTGAGATGACCAATGATGTGGAGGGAAAATTGGTCGATTTTTGGCGGGTCAAGGAATTAGAGTATTAGTGATTGCAAACCCTAAGTTCGTCTTTTGAGAGCACTTCCAAACAAAATCAAAGCCGTACCGGCGATCGCCAACCCAAAGACCGCATACAGAAGATAATCTAAACCTGGTTGCTCGTTCTGGAGGGATTGGCTAACATCACTTGTGGAGATCGAAGTTGGGATACTTTCGGTTGACAAACTCATCGCCACTGGGACTGGGCTCGGAGTTTTTGTGAGAGTTCTCGCAGTTCGCGTAGCGGTAGGTGTTAGTGTAGTAAGATCAGCATCTTCAGGTGTCCCCGTGCTGGCTTCCTCGGGAGCGGTTTCCGGTGTTTGCCCAACCATAATCAAAAGTTTATCCCCAGGGTAAATAACTGCTTGATCCGAAAGACCATTCAAAGCAAGCAAATCCTTCAGCGCCACATCGTAAGCATTGGCAATGTTCTCCAGAAATTGACCCCATTGAACAACATGCACGATCGTCCCATCTAATCGTGGGGCTGCGATGGATATCGGTTCGATTGGGATGGCAGTTGGTGCTGGCGTCCCTGCCACAGCAGTTGGCGCTGCATCATTTACTGGAGGGTCCCCGCTGCCTGCTGCTCCAGCGATATAGCCAACGTTAATCGTATAGTAAACCCAATCCCCCGCCTGACCGACGCCGGCGCCAATATGTGTGTAGAGTGGCGATATCATCGTTTCAAGGTGAATCGCATCCTGCCACATCTCGTTGACAGTTCTGCTTGTACTCAGATTAATACCGGTAGCGACGTTTTCGGACACGAAAACCTGGGCGCCGCCTCCATATCCCGCTGCTACGGCTCGATCGTGCGGGCGAGAACCACCTGGTCCAGTATGGGTCCAGGAGCCAATTTGAGCTTGATAATTGCTGTGCCCCTGGGCGGCAGCCATCAAAGCGTTATTGACCTCATATGGCGGCAGTCCATAAGCTGCGCGCAATGCATTAACCTCGGAGATTAACTCCCATGCATCACCGGTTTGTGCATTGGCGCGGGAGGTTTCGCTCAGAAGAATAGGCAAGATAAAAGAGATTGCCAGGAGAAAAGTAAAGATTCTTCGCATAAGAATTTTATCGGGGATTAATTGTATCTCAATCTCAGGAATATAGCGGCATCTTACGATAGGGTCCCATCATCCCCACAAACCATACTGCGATAGGTAATTTCACAAAATATGGGACTTTGCACCCTAGATTTCATCAAGTATGTTGTTCTTCAAGAAAATCTATTACCAGCTGCATGGCTGCTCGGGCGGCTTGCGTTTTGATATCCAACCTATCCCCTGTAAAGACAAACAACTTGCTGGTTTCTTTCTCAAGAGCGCTCATACCGATAACAGTCGTCCCGACTGGTTTTTCATCTGTCCCACCACCTGGACCTGCTATCCCACTTATTGCCACTCCAATATCTGAATCAAGGACCCTTCTTACCCCACGAGCCATCTCTATCACTGTCTCTTTGCTTACAGCTCCAAAAGTGTCCAGAGTCTGCGAAGACACGCCCAACACATCTGCTTTTACTTCATTGGCATATGCGATGACACCGCCTCTGAAGTACGTGGACGAGCCGGGGACATTGGTGATCAGATGCCCAAGCAATCCCCCGGTGCTTGATTCTGTAACTGCTAACCAGAGTTCGCTACCCTCGAACAGCTCACCAAGGCGGACTTCCAACGGCTTGGGCATAATGAGATAATTATACCGCTAACATTAAAATTCCTATTAACTACGCTGCTTTGCTGTCATGTTAAAATAGACCCACTATTATGGAAATCAGCGATCATCTTCAATCGATCCTTGACTCAGCGCCTACCAAATCCGGATGTTATTTGATGAAGGATGTGGATGGGAAAGTAATTTACGTTGGTAAGGCGATTAATCTGCGTAATCGTCTGCGTTCTTATTACCACGCCAGCGCGATGCACAATCATAAAACGCGCCAGATGGTCCGCCGCATCACCGATATTGATTGGATCGTGGTCGGTTCTGAGCTCGAGGCTTTGATCTTGGAAATGAACCTGATCAAGAAGTACCGCCCCCAATTCAATGTGCGCCTCAAGGATGACAAACGATACCCATATATTAAAATCCACTGGGCAAACCCCTTTCCAAAATTAACTGTCACCCGCCAAATGGTCAACGACGGTTCACGATATTTCGGCCCTTACACCAGTGTTTGGGCAGTTCACCAGACTCTCGATGTCTTACGGCGCATCTTTCCATACCTGACTTGCGACCGGACGATAACCGGGGAGGATGAAAGAGCTTGCCTCTACTTCGACATCAAGCTCTGTACGGCGCCGTGTATTGGCGCGATCAACCAGGATGATTATCGGCAAGTTATCGATGATATCTGCCAATTCCTGTCCGGACGCACGGAAGAGATCGTCTCCCGCCTGCAAGAGGAAATGAATTTAGCAGCTGATGAGCTTCAATTTGAAAAAGCTGCCGCACTGCGCGACCAGGTTCAAGCCATCGAGAAAGTTGTCGAACGGCAGAAAGTCATTTCCGCTGATTATGTTGACTCAGATGTGATCGCCATGGCCCGCTCGAATGGAGAAGCCTGTGCCCAGGTATTCTTTATCCGCGGAGGGAAGTTAATTGGTCGAGAATATTTCCTTCTGCAAGGCACCGAAGATGCGCCAGATGCAAACGTAATGGCCGGATTTCTCAAACAGTTCTATGATCAGGCATCCATGGTTCCCTCTCAAATTTTGCTTCCACATGAAATCGAGGAAGCCCAGATCATCAAACAATGGTTGGGCTCAAGACGCCAGGGAGAATCATTTGAAATTCTCATCCCGCGGGGTGGCCAACAGCAAGAATTGATCCAGCTGGCTGCTGAAAATGCAGCTGAAACGCTAGCCGCGCTCCAGGCACGCTGGCAATCAGAGAAACATAGACAAACTGAAGCCTTGGCTGAGCTGCAATCCGCATTAGAATTAGCGGTGCCGCCCAACCGCATTGAGTGCTACGACATCTCCAATACCCAAGGCACATCTGCGGTTGGCAGCATGGTGATTTTTGAACAGGGTGTGCCCAGTAAGAAACTCTACCGGCGCTTTAATATCCGCAGCGTGACCGGACCAGATGATTTCGCCAGTATGGAAGAAGTGCTCATCCGGCGTTTCAATCGTTGGCAGTCTGCCCAGGAAATTGCCGACAAACCTGGTGAAAAAGTTGACCAGGCTTTCTCCCTTTTACCAGATTTGTTACTGGTGGATGGTGGAAAAGGGCAGCTCAACCGGGCGGTGAGAGTATTAGAGAAGTATAATTTACTTGATCTTATCCCAGTTGCTGGACTCGCCAAACAGAATGAGGAGCTGTACCTCCCCAACCAGATTGAGCCAGTTGTGCTGCCCCGGAAATCTCAAGGTTTATTCCTCCTCCAGCGGGTCAGGGATGAAGCTCACCGCTTTGCGATCACTACTCACCGCAAGCAGCGTACCAAAAGCGGACTGGCATCTAGATTGGATGCTATTCCAGGAGTGGGACCCGCACGACGGAAGGCATTATTAGGGAAATTTGGTTCGATCCAAAAAATCAAGGCTGCCAATGTCGATGACATCATCTCAATTCCGGGAATATCAGAAAGTCTTGCTTATTCGATCAAAACCCAGCTTGAATAATCAAAGGAGAAACTATGGCAAAAAAGAAGAAAAAGAAGAAAGAAATTTCGGGTCATGAAAAAAGACGCTTGCGAACACAGCAATTAATCTTCATTGGATTCGGAATTATTATCATCCTTTCCATGCTGATCTCTCTGGTTGGTAATATTTAATCGCAAAGTATTGGGTTCTTGAAAGATACACTCTCAATTTGATCAACTTTCAGTCTATTCACTTTGCTGCAGTTCCTATCTCCAGCAATTGCTGATCCCGAAAAACCTACAATAATCCAGTTCATAGCTAACTTCCTGGAATCGATCTAATTTTCTCACAATATCCCATCCAAGCGATTGGGATTTGAGTGAAAAGTGAAATTGGACAATTTTGGGGAATATTCTCATTTGATTCTTTAGTAATAATTTGGTAAAATAACAGAAATGTAAGGTTTCTTTAATCATCCATTAATGGATGCGGGGAGATATATTTACCCTCAATAAACAATAGATTTAGGCAAGCATACACCGTTCAGGCACTTGATGGCCAGCCTTGTAAAGGTTGAAATTTTAAACTATTCAAACCGATTTATAACCATAAGTCACACATATTGAAAAAGGAAGGGACCCATGCGAACGAAAAGAACTTTCATTATCGCCCTCTCTCTAGTCTTCATCTCAGTAATGCTTTTGACCACCAGCGTATCCACAAAAGCTGAGCCGGTTGCGGCAGTCATTGATTTTGAAGGCATCCCGGCGGGCACAATCGTTGACGAACTTTACTCAGGATATGGGATCAGTGGGGCTCCCATCGAAGGCTTCGTCTTCGTTAATGCCTACAATCCAGAATTAGGTGATGTGAACGCGGCCATGATCTTTGATGCCACCTGCCCACCTCCACCTGGTGATGATTCTTTTTGCAGCGGCGGTGATGCTGATCTGTTCAATCCTGATTTTGGCAACACGCTGATCATCAGTGAAGACCTGGATACGACCGATCCGGACGACGCCGATGTGCCTGGAGCCATAATTAGTTTTGATTATTCAAATCTTGGTGATGGCAGCGGCGCGTTCGTCGAAAGCCTTGAAGTCCAGGATATTGAGGAAGACCAGGGCGAACTCGAAGATGCGAAGATCACATTCTTCGAGGGCGGCTTAGGTGGAACACCAGTAGGTGAAGTCGACATCCCCCATACCGGGAACGGTAATACTGCAATCGTGCCGGTAAATGTTGCTGGCGTTGACGCCATGGAAGTCGACCTGGCCGGTTCTGGCACGATTAACAATATCCGCTTCCTCTCCGAACCCACCGCAGTCGAACTGCTCTACTTCCGTGTCGAGAGGCCTACGGGGGGAGATGTAATCCTGAGCTGGGCAACTGCGTCTGAGACTGATA
>JBEQLH010000145.1:6181-7602 GCA_040326075.1 Anaerolineales bacterium | reverse complement strand
AAGCATGTTGCAGGGCAACTGGGTTGTCAGATCTGATTAGATCGGTTTTCATCACGTCTGTTATCCGAGCAGCAACAAAGGTCGGAAATAATTCGAATTAATTATATACGAATATTGGGGAATTAATAGAAATATTCTCCCCCAAGTAAATTTTATTGTATATAAATCGTCACCTGCTTGAAGGCAAGGTTCCTAAATAAGTAATTGGGAATCCCCTGGTTTTATCGATTCAGGTTCCAGATTATCCGTAATCCTTCCAGGGTGAGCCAGGGAGCAACAACCTGGATGGTTTTGGTTTCAGCAGCTATGATTTCGCCTAGACCACCGGTGGCAATGACCTTCATATCTTCACCCAATTCCATCCGAAAGCGATCAACCATACCCTCCACAAGAGCTACATAGCCAAACAATAAACCAGACTGCATGGCGTGTACTGTATTTCGACCGATCGCATTTGGAGGTCGCTGCAGATCAACTCTTGGTAATTTCGCAGTACGCAGGAATAAGGCTTCAGCTGCAATTCCAATTCCAGGAGCGATCGCCCCACCGAGATAATCGCCCTCTGTGGAAATTCCATCAAATGTCGTTGCTGTGCCAAAGTCCACTACACAAGCTGGACCTCCATATAAACGCTGTACTGCAGCTGCATCGGCGATCCGGTCTGCTCCAACTGCTTTCGGATCTTCGTATCGTACACGTACACCAGTTTTTACACCCGCATCCACTACCAAAGGTTCGCGATCCAGATATTGAATGCACGCTTGAACGATCTTGCTCGTCAATGGAGGCACAACTGAAGCCAGACAGATACCACCAATGTCTTTTACTTTCAGCTCTTCATGAGACAGCAATCCCACAAATTGCAATCCATACTCATCCGGCATTCTTTCGTGGTCTGTCGCCAGACGCCAACGCGGGCCTAATTGATCACCTTCATAAAGTCCTAATGTTAAATTCGTGTTCCCTACATCTATTGTTAATAGCATATCCTATTCCCCTATCAGAAAATTATCGATTAGCCGGGTTTCACCAATCACAACTGCTGTTGAAAGTAATGCCCGATTGATTGGTCCTGAAAGTTCCTCGAGTGTGTCTGGATTCGCACAGGAGACATATTGCACTTGAGCTAAAGGCTCGTTTTTTATTGTATCTGCCATGATTTGCCTTATATCTTCAGCTCCTAGCGATAAATTCTCAAATGCGCTTTCCGCCTTTTTCAGTGCCTTGAACAATGCAGTTGCTGCTTCACGCTCCTGGGGATTCAAATATACATTTCTGCTTGACATCGCCAGGCCATCCTTCTCCCTCACAATTGGACAAACCACAATATCAAGTGGAAAATTCAAGTCTTTCACCATTCTACGGATAACTACCACTTGTTGGGCATCTTTCTGCCCAAAATAGGCTTTTTCTGGCTGGAC
>JBEQLH010000145.1:0-6081 GCA_040326075.1 Anaerolineales bacterium | reverse complement strand
TTCGAGAAATGTAATCTGTAAGCAGCATCCCCATCTAATTAAAGCTGCCTTTTTCACCGCCTGCAGTTTTTGCGGTCAGGGCTTTCACTAATAGCCAGAGTGTGCGATTGATGTCTACTGGTACATTAACAGCTTCACCAACACGTACCACTGCGCCGTTGATTGCATCAATCTCAGTGGGCCTATTCCGGATTACATCCTTCAGCATGGACGATTGGTTGGAGGCTGTCTTCTGAGCTACGGATTCGACCATCGCCACCGGGTCCATGTATGGAAGTTTGATTCCTTTCGCCAAGGATACCGCTGTGGTCTCATTCGCAATCAATCCCATCAAGGTCCGTGCTGTTGGATTTGCTACCAGGTCACCATTTGGAACCTTTAAGAGAGCTGTTAAAGGATTGATTGAAGCATTTACTACCAGTTTCCCCCAAACCAGGGAATCAGTGTTTTTTACAGTCTCTACCTCAAATCCTGCCTTAATTAAGAATTCTGCCAGGGATTGTAACCGTTCTTCTTTTCCAAGACTGATCACCCCTTCTCCACCATAACGAACCAGTCCAGGTTCAATAAGCGTAGCCCCGACAGTTGTTACACCTGAGGCAGTTCGCTCAGCTCCTAGTACCTCAGCCAATGTTTTATCGTTGCCGAGACCATTCTGTAATGTCAATGCTAACCCATCCTCGGCCAGGCAAACTGAAAGTTGTTGTGCGACCCGTTTAGTTTGAATGGATTTCACCAGGACGATCGCAAATTTGCTTCCTACACAGTCGAGTGGATTATTTGTGGCTTCCACAAGATAGGATCGTTCAACCCCATCCATACCAATTAGTCGCACACCATTTTTATTTACCTTCTCAATGCTCTCCATCCAGGTACCTAACATCTTAACCTTCGCACCACTGCTTGCAAGGCGAGCTGCGAATAGACTTGCCATAGCTCCTGTGCCCAGGATTAGTACTTGAGATTTCTGAGGTGCCATGAGATTATTTTTACCAGGTTTTCTCAATGAAAGGAGTAGGTGAATAAACCAGTCTAAAGCTTTATCTCTTCCAACAATTCTTTCCATTCTTCCTCAGGCATACCAACAGTATGCTCAGAAGCAGGAAAACTTCCTGTCTCAACATCGATCCGGTAAGCATCAAAAGCGCGTTCCATTTCGGTGTAGAAATCAGCATATTTCCGGACAAACTTGGGCGTGAAGCGATCGAATAAACCCAGTAAATCGTGCGTGACCAATACCTGGCCATCACAGCCGGTTCCTGCGCCAATCCCAATTGTGGGGATCTCAAGCTGTTGGGAAACCAGTTCAGCCAGGCGATCGGGAACTGATTCCAGGACCAGGCTGAAACATCCTGCCTCTTGGAGCAGGAGTGCATCTTCGTACATTCGCTTGGCAGCTGCCGCAGTCTTACCCTGAGCGCGAAACCCTCCAAAAAGATTGATGCTTTGAGGCGTCAATCCCAGATGACCCATAACAGGGATTCCTGCGCCAACAATCGCCCGGATGGCATCAACCCGTTCCCGTCCGCCTTCCAGCTTGACCGCCTCCATACCAGCTTCCTGTAAGAATCTACCTGCATTTCTAACTGCATCCTCTATAGATACCTGGTAGGACAGAAATGGCATATCACCAATTAACAGCGCGTAGTTGGCGCCGCGCGCTACTGCTCTGCTGTGGTGGAGCATCTCTTCCATTGTGACCGGAAGAGTGTTTTCATACCCAAGCACAACCATGCCGAGTGAATCCCCGATCAATATTGAATCAATTCCTACCCTATCCATAATTAATGCGGTAGGGTAATCATACGCAGTCAGCATGGTGATCGGATCACCATTAATTTTCTTCTGCAGAAAAGACTTCGTGGTGATTTTTTTACGGCCCTCTGAAAGGGTTTTTGAAGAAATGGGAGAAATGGATGACACGGTACCCTCCTTTTTTGAAGTGGTAGGGGCCGAGGATTTAGTTGGCGGATGTAATTTTTTGACCAAATCAAATAATCTGAATCGATCGCACCAACCAAATCTTTGGTTGAAGTTATTTATTTGTAATTCATCCAGTCCTGGTCATTCATGATCCAGGCTGATTACTAATTATCTCTAATATCTCTAATTTTGACAAGGTATTCATTTCGAATAACCCATGCAACCCAAGTCAGGTTCAAACATTGCAGTGAATCTCTCAAGTTCGGCTGAGGTGAATACATCCCGGAAGCGCTCTACCTGACCTTTACTAAAGTGAGTACCTTTTCGTTTCACATTGCCTCGTTCTGGTCGGTATTGATCTAATACTGGCTCAGCATCCCCATTGTTGAATGTCATCCCTAAATATTCCATCAAGCGTTCGACCTCGACATCAAAATCACGTACCAAATCCTCATAGCGAACAAGGAGGATCCCATCTAGCTTGGACCAGGTTCGCCATATCCGGATATAAAGTTTCATGAATTCACCTGCACTGTCCAGTGTGGTAAGCTGGGAGAAAGCATTAGGACGATCATTAGCTAATGCTCGGCGGCCGTATTCATATGCAGATAACATAGCTGCACGTGGATCCCGGAAGATATATATTATCGAAATCGCTTCCTTACGATGCAGCCACTGAACCAGCTTCGACGGTCCAGCATGCGTTTTTATTGCAAACTTATTTCCCATCAATGCAGGCAAAAACACTGGTAACAATCGATGCGGGTTTAATGTACTGATATTACAATTTATTTCAGTTAAATAACGCTGCAAGTGGTATTGTTTTCGAATTGAACGTGCATCCTCACCACCACTGGCAACCACCAGATCATGAATCAGGTTGTAATGCCATCCAGAACCTGCTCTCGGCATGCCTGCTGACAATATCAGCACTTTACTCACGAGGGAGATGCTCCTCTTTGTTGGTCTGCCAGCTCAGATTTCTCTTGAGTCGATATGAAAGCTACCTCAAGAGCGTTTCGTTGAGCTTGTTGAATTTCTGCTTTTGTTAATCCAGCTGCCGGAGCAGCGACGTCATATTCATACCGCAGGTTAATACCGCTTATACCCGGATCATCCGTGTTAATTGTCCCCAACAAACCAATTTCTAAGAACTGCTTCAATGGATGGTGGGCATAATCCGGAACTGTGCTGGTCTGGACGTTGCTGGTCAAATTTGCCTCGATTCCGATTCCTCTTTCGAACATAAACTCCATCAGAGCTGGATCATCCACTGCATTAACGGCATGCCCGATTCTTTCGGCCCCCAGTTCTTGGATAGCTTGCCATATACTCTCCGCCCCGGCTGATTCCCCGGCGTGAACTGTTACTCGCCATCCTGCGTCCCGAGCCTGGTTTACTTGCTTGATAAATAGATTACCAGGGAAGTTTGCTTCGTCACCCGCTAAATCCAATGCCACAAATTGATTTCTGTAATTCAATAGCGATTCAATCTCCTTACTGGCTATTTCCGATCCATATGTTCGGCTGATGACACCAATCAAATTGACCTTCATACTTGTATCTTGGCGGGCAGAATCAACTCCATTGATAACCGCCTCGACTAACTTTGTGGGATCCAATCTATGCGGTTCGGCCATAAACCACGGACTGAAGCGAAGTTCCACATAATCTAATCCCTCTTTCTTAGCGTCCAGGACGTTTTCATATGCCACGCGTCTACAGGCGGCATAATCCACCAATACCCCAACCATCCATTCGAACTTAGCGATGAACGCCATTACACCTGGTTGAGGATTTGTTACCTGTACGAATGGTCGAATGGCTTCAACATCCCATCCTGGAAGTTGAAGATTATGCTGGCGACCGAGGTCAATAATGGTTTCTAATCGAATCGAGCCTTCAAGGTGGCGGTGAAGGTCGATTAATGGTAAATTTGGATCAATCATAGACATTTAATTGGCCTCCATTGGATTTCAGTATTATAATTCTGGATGAACATTCCTGGCAACTGATCCTTAAGGAGATAAACATGAATCGTGGACTTAATTTTCTTATGGGGGCATTAATTGGAAGCTTTATTGGCGCAACAATTACTATCTTGATCGCCCCTTCCTCTGGAGAAGACCTGCGGGCTGAAATTGGTGCGCGCACAGATCGAATCCGATCAGAAGTTGCCCAAGCTTCAGCTGAACGACGTGCGGAATTGGAACGCCAACTTGCTGCACTTCGCGCGCCCCAAGAACCCATTCAATAACTAATCAAAAAATCTAAAACCGGACGGCTAGATGCCCGTCCGGTTTTAGATTAAATGATAACTGAACAAGTATATTATTTTGGCTCTATCTCAAGCCGGTATGCAGCTTTCTGACGAGTGTAACGAGTAGTACCTGTTACAACCAGCACCGCATCATCAATCTCCTCATCCAAAGTCAATTGTATTTCAGCTGTTGTATTATCTTCTAATGGGATTAAGGCAACTTCTATCTCATCACCAAATGTAATCAAGGCTAAACGATAGGTTTGTGGGATCAGATTGTCAAACCGAACCCATCCCAATGCCTCCCATCCATCTGTACCATTTTCAAAATCTGTGGAATAACCGATCTCTGGGATTGTAATGTCATCAATTAACATGCCTTCACTGTTGACTGCAGTGTCGGTTACATATTCAAAGCGAATTTGAACTTCCTTTCCGGCGTAGTCTGAAAGATCTACACTTTCTTGGATCCAACCCTCACTATGTCCATTGTAACCCCATCCATAACTGTTCCCTGATGGATCCTCTAATGTTCCAGATGGGGTCACTAGGATGTCCCAATTTTCGCCATCCTCTGATACTTCTACATACACATAATCAAAATCCTTTTCAAGGTCATACCAGGTCCAGTAATTAAGGGTTAATGGGCCTTCATGGTTCTTGAAATCGAATTTTCTGGTTAAAGTCATGTCCGATTCATCCCCCCGATTGGACCAAAAATAATAATTTCCCGAATGTGGATCTGTTGGTGTGATTTCGGCTTGTGTAGACCCCTCGAATTGCACCATATATTCTCCCCTGCATTTAATTTGAATATAGTCGACCCCATACTGATGTACATCCCGTGTCAAAGTTTTTGATGAACAGTTATTTATCGTTTCAGTCTCCGAAGGGAGTGGTGCACTTGGTAAGATTTTATAGGTATATCGTCCATCAGCTACCCGATCATCTTTCAGATAAGAAGCGATAACCCAATCAAGGAAAACATCATCTGCAAATATCTCTCTCCCAGTTATTGGGTCAAGTGCTTCGATCTCATGAAGAACCTGATCGACTCCTTCTAATCCGTTAGCTTGATTTCCTACCAGGGATTGCGTGGGCTCGACTCCAAACCGGTCCAAGAAATAAGTCAAGAATAGAAAAGCAGCTCCATAATGAGGGGAAGTTTGTCTATGATCATCGGGCCAATAATTCAACTGAATATCTGGATCGACAATATAGCTGTATTCAGAACCAACCGGGTAACCATTCAAAAAAACTGCAACCTCTGAAAATCCTTCGTTTACCCAGGAAGATTCATCTCGATCACGGAACCAATGGATCATATGTTGATATTCGTGGGCTAAAACCCCGTACGCGAATTCATTATCGAGTTTTACAACATCTGAATTCAGTACAAAAGCTTCATGAGCATTGGAATATTCATGAGCAAGAGGATGTTGTTCATCCGCCGAAGAGAAGTAACCCGCCAGGTTCGATCCTAAGTCTTTAGCATACAGGATATATAGATGTGGGTCTCCATCAATTCCCGGGCTCCATTCGCTGCCAAAAAATTCCCGGTTTGTAGGGTAAATCTCATTTTCAAAAGTTTCTGCCAGCAGTTTGACATCTTCTGGATTAAATGGGACTTCCTCCTGGATCCAGAAATAAACATGGTCAGTGATGTACGCCAGCGAAGTCCTTATCTCAAAATATTCATTCGCGTCAACATTTGAAACCCAAAAATCTTGTTGGCTTCCAAGATCAAAATTCGTGATCGGAGGGTCAATTGTGAGAGGGATATTCAGTTTACCTTCCAAACGCATTGCCAGATCACGCGAATCAAATACCGGCACTTCGCTATTTTTCAGCACATTTAGTGTCTCATTTTCTTCAACAATTTTTTGATCAGCTGCTGT
>JBEQLH010000144.1:0-7646 GCA_040326075.1 Anaerolineales bacterium | reverse complement strand
CCATGTTACCTTGGACGGCAGAATGGCATCCTCATCGACCCGCGCCAGATATTGAAACAGACCCAGGCCAACCTAATTGAATTACCACGCAATGGTGAGAAATCCTTCTGCTGTGGAGCAGGCGGTGCCCAGATGTGGAAAGAAGAAGGGGGAACCGAACGGATCAATGCCAATCGTTTCCAGGAAGCCCAAACCACTGGTGCTGAAACACTGGCAGTAGGATGCCCTTTCTGCATGGTAATGCTCAATGACGCCCGGAAAGATTCTAATAGTGAGATGGAAGTCCTTGATGTTGCTGAGATTGTTGTTCAATCTCTAGAAAAACCATGATGGTAGGGAAAAATCTGCTTCATAAAACCAACTGTCCTCCATCCCTTCACTACATGATTATGGTTTCAGTGGGGTTTCCAGCTTTCCTTCAAGATTACAAATTATCCATTCTTTTGAAAATACATCACCTGAATAGGGACAATGTTGTCATCTGAGCGGTGTTCAATTTTCGTGATAACCTTTATACGGTCACGTGTTCAAATTTAATGGAATTGAGCTCGAGGAGCACCAATGGTGGACAAGAAACCTGTTGAGTTTGCAGGAAATATTACCCATGAGGAAGTCATTGCTGACTATCGCCTGGCATATCAAAGTCGCCAGGCAAGCCTTATTGGACGGCGGGAAGTGATGAGCGGGAAAGCCAAGTTCGGGATTTTCGGGGATGGAAAAGAACTCCCGCAGATTGCGATGGCTAAAGCCTTCCGAAAAGGTGATCTTCGCTCTGGATATTATCGCGACCAGACATTTATGTTCGCTGTCGGAGCGTTGACGCTTTTGGAATTCTTCGCCCAACTCTATGCCCATGCAGACGTAGAAGCTGATCCGGCAAGTGCGGGAAGATCGATGAATGCTCATTTTTCGACCCGCAGTCTGAATTCTGATGGCAGTTGGAAAAACTTGACCGAAACAATTAATTCCTCTCCAGACGTGTCGCCAACCGGCTCTCAAATGCCTCGCCTGGTGGGATTAGGCTACGCTTCGCGCCTGTACAGGGAATTGGATGATTTGAAGAGCTTTACACAATTCTCACAGGGAGGAAAGGAAATCGCATTTGGAACGGTTGGCAATGCGTCGACTGCAGAGGGTATGTTTTGGGAAGCGATCAATGCCATTGGGGTGCTTAAAGCGCAGGTTTTACTTTCTATTTGGGATGACTGTTTTGGAATTTCAGTCCCCAGCGAACATCAGTTGGTCAAACAAAATATCTCATCCTTAATAGATGGTTTCAGAGTAGAACCTGGTTCGGAGCAGG
Organism: Anaerolineales bacterium; assembly: GCA_040326075.1. Taxonomy (GTDB): domain Bacteria; phylum Chloroflexota; class Anaerolineae; order Anaerolineales; family UBA4823; genus PFL25. The sequence continues at coordinate 6,343 of JBEQLH010000144.1, read as the reverse complement.
GTTTCGCTATTTATACTGTCCTGGGATGGGATTACCCAGCTCTAGTGGAAACCTACCAGGAAGCGGCTGAATCTGTTAGAAAGAAACACATCCCCGGCATTGTCCATGTTCATGAACTGACACAGCCGCAGGGACATTCCACTTCCGGGAGCCATGAACGGTATAAAAGTGAGCAAAGGCTGACCTGGGAAGCTGAATTTGATTGCCTGGTTAAATTCCGGGAATGGATTATCGAAAGCAAGTTTGCTACTGCACATGATTTAGATCAACTTGAAGATCAGGAACGCGTCCAAGTTGAAGAAACTCGCAAAAAAGCCTGGGAGGACTATATGTCACCGATCCTGGCGGAGCGGGCAGATGTAGCCAAACTAATATCTGAATTGGAAGAAAAATCCAATCACTCAGAGCAGCTTGAAAAAATAAGAAAGAAATTGCTCGGTCTGCCCACCCCATTTCGGCGGGATTCAATGTCTGCTGCCCGGCAAGCTCTTGCCATATTACGAAATGAAACCATCACATCCAAGGACAAGCTACTCGAATGGAAAAATCTGTCTGAGTCGAGCAATGAAGAGCGGTACAGCTCCCACCTGTACAGCCAATCTTCGCAATCTGCTTTAAGAGTCGAAGAGATCAAATCCATATATTCTTCAGAATCCCCAACAATATATGGGTTTGAAATCTTGAATGCCTGTTTTGACGCAGCCCTCACCCGTGATCCACTGATAATTGCCTTTGGGGAAGACGTTGGGAGATTAGGTGATGTAAACCAGGGGTTTCGGGGTCTTCAGAAGAAATTCGGGGATTTAAGGGTTTCTGATACTGGCATCCGTGAAGTGACCATCGTTGGTCAGGCAATTGGAATGGCGATGCGGGGATTACGACCTATCGCAGAAATTCAATACCTGGATTACCTGTTATATGCCCTGCAGATCATGTCCGACGACCTGGCGACATTGCAATGGCGGACAAAAGGTGGCGCCAAAGCACCAGTGATTATCCGCACTCGTGGTCACCGCCTGGAAGGAATTTGGCATTCCGGCTCTCCGATGGCAGGTATTATCCATTTGGTTCGAGGGATGCATGTACTTGTCCCCAGAAATATGGTTCAAGCATCCGGATTTTATAACACGCTATTGCTTTCTGATGAACCCGGGCTGATCGTTGAAGTATTGAATGGATATCGATTAAAAGAACGTTTGCCAGATAATATTGATGAATTCACTGTGCCATTGGGGGTTCCTGAAGTAATCCGCCAGGGTCAGGATATCACCGTGGTAACTTATGGAGCGAGCTGCCGGATTGTACTCGAGGCTGCGGAGCGCTTAAGCCAGGTGGGAATTGATATTGAGGTGATAGATGTTCAATCATTGCTTCCCTTTGACATTCATAACAGCATTGTTGGATCTTTGAAGAAGACCAATCGGATACTTTTCGTTGATGAAGATGTTCCTGGAGGTGCAACCGCTTACATGCTCCAGGAAGTGCTTGAGAAGCAAGATGGTTATCGATGGCTGGACTCATCTCCTCGAACGCTCCCTGGAAAACCCCACCGTCCAGCATATGGATCGGATGGAGATTACTGGTCCAAACCCAATGCAGACCAGGTATTTGAATCGGTTTATGAGATCATGGCTGAAGATGACCCTGTGAAATATCCGAACTATTTATCATCATAATATTTAAGCGATGGAGGAAATATGCCCATCCAGGTAATCATGCCCCAGCTGGGTGAATCGGTCGTTGAAGGCACTGTGAGCAAATGGTTAAAGAATATTGGTGATGAGATCAAAGAGTATGCCCCTCTCTTAGAAGTCAATACTGATAAAGTCGACTCAGAGATCCCGAGTCCTGCCTCCGGTACCTTGCTTGCCATCCTGGTAGAAGAGGGGACATTAGTTAATGCTGGAACTGTATTAGCATGGATTGGGGATCCAGGTGAGGTCGTCCCGGAAGAGGGGGATTCCCCTCCGGAAACAATAACAATTGAGGAAATGAGACCTGCTGAAGAGGTTGTGGTCGATTTCCAATCACCCCCACCGGTGATTTCCACAGGACGTGATAAAGGATTGGGATTCATCTCACCTGTCGTGGCGAAGATCTCCAGTGAAGAGGGTATTGATTTATCGCAAGTGCAAGGTACCGGACAAGCTGGTCGGATAACAAAGAAAGATGTTCTGGCATATATCAAACTAAATAAAAAGACCGGGGTTAGAAAAGATCGTCTACCACCAGAAATGCCTCTAACTTCCGCAAAAGCAGCGCCTCATCCGACTCAGGAAGTTGTTCCAGGAGAAATCTTACCGCATACTATCGTGCGCCGTTCGATTGCCGAACACATGCTTATGAGCAAACGCACCTCTCCACATGTAACAACAGTGATGGAGGCTGACCTTAAAAACGTAGTCTCCCACCGTCAAGACAACAAGGAATTGTTTTTACAGGATAGAGTCAATCTCACCTTTACTGCTTATTTCGTTGCTGCAACTGTGGCAGCATTAAAGACCTACCCGCTCGTAAATTCCTCCTGGTCAGACGAGGGTATCCTGGTTCACAAAGATATCAACATCGGCATGGCAACCTCTTTGGGCGATGAGGGGTTAATCGTCCCGGTACTCAAGAATGCCGATCGCTTGTCATTGCTTGGCTTGGCGCAAACAATTAACGACCTGGCCATTCGCGCCCGTAATCACCAACTATTACCAGATGAGGTTCAGGGCGGTACTTTTACGATCACAAATCATGGAATTAGTGGTTCACTTTTCGCATCTCCAATCATCAACCAACCACAATGTGCAATTCTGGGCGTTGGCGTTATCCAAAAACGCGTGGTCGTGATCGATGATGCAATTGCCATTCGACCAATGGTCTATCTTTCGCTGACGTTCGACCATCGGATTCTGGATGGCGCCATCGCGGACTATTTCCTGGGTCAAGTGGTAGAATCCCTTCAAACTTGGACTTAAATTTATGCAGCTATGCTTAAATCCAGGTGGAAACAACGAGATTAAGCATTGGGCTTTAGGAGAATTAAATGAAGAACTATGATGTGATCGTGATCGGTGCTGGCCCGGCTGGTTATGTTTGTGCTATCCGTTCGGCTCAACTTGGATTGAAAACCGCCATTATCGATAAACAGTGGTTAGGGGGAGTTTGTTTAAATATCGGCTGCATCCCATCCAAAGCTTTATTGAAGAATGCTGAAGTCGCGCATACATTGCGCAAACGCGGAAAAGAGTTTGGTTTTTCCTTTGAAAACCTTAAATTGGATTACGATGTGGCCGTAAAACGCAGCCGAAAAGTCTCCAACCGTTTAACAAAGGGCGTTGGATTCTTGATGAAGAAAAACAAAATTGATGTTCAAATGGGATCCGCGAAATTATTAGACCAGGATAAAGTTGAAGTCACCGACTCCGATGGAAAGTCTGAAACATTTCAAGCCAATAATATCGTCGTAGCGTCGGGAGCCAGCGCAATGGTGCCGCCTGGTTGGGAGGTTGACGGTGAGCAAATCCTGACTTATACAGAAGCGATCCTTCAAGAAAGATTACCGAAATCTGTAATAATTATCGGTTCTGGGGCTATCGGAGTCGAATTTGGGACGATCTGGAATTCATTTGGAGTTGATGTCACCATCGTCGAGATGCTGCCGAACATTGTGCCTTTGGAAGATGAGGAAGTAAGCGCAGAATTGGCAAAATCCTTCAAGAAACAAGGCATCAAAGTGATGACCGATCATAAAGTTGAGTCGGTAGAAGCAAAAACTGGAAGCGTAGAGATCAGGGTATCCAATAATGGTGAGGAAAAGACCTTGCAGGCGGAGCAAACCCTGGTGGCTATCGGCGTTAAACCAAACAGTAATAATTTCGGCCTGGAAGACTTGGGGGTAAAGGTGTCTGATCGTGGCATGGTCGAGATAGACGATAGGATGGCAACAAGCGTCCCCGGCGTTTGGGCAATTGGTGATGTAACCGGGAAATTGATGCTGGCTCATGTCGGTTCTGCACAAGGGATCATTTGTGCCGAGAACATAGCCGGTGTTGAAACCATCACTCTGGATTACGAAATGCTGCCGCGAGTCACTTACTCCCAGCCACAGGTCGCTTCATTTGGCATTACAGAAGATATGGCGAAAGAGCGTGGTTATGAAGTAAAAATTGGTCGCTTTCCTTTCCAGGCCAGTGGCAAAGCACTTGGATTGGGCGATTCTACCGGATGGGTGAAGATTATCACCGATGCTAAGTATGGGGAAATTCTGGGAGCCCACATGATCGGTCCAGAGGTCACCGAACTCTTGCCAGAATTGACTCTGGCTCAGATGATGGAGATAACCACCGCTGAGATCGCCCGTAATGTCCATGCGCATCCAACCTTGAGTGAAACCCTGATGGAAGCCGCGCATGCCGCTGAAGGACATGCGATCCACATCTAGGATAAATATCTATCCCCCGATGAGAGAATGGTAGAACTCGCCCGCCTCTTTCATTGCTGTTCGATATTCCGCACGCTCTGAGATCAAAATCTGGTTGTGATCCCTGGCTTTTCTGCGCAAATCTGGTTCCTCTAAAGCCTCGATCACTGCTTCTGCTAATTCAAATGGGTCATCTGGATCAATCAGAAAACCGTTAATTCCAGGTTCGATCCATTCCCTCAGCGATTCAAGATCTCCCACCACTGGAAAACAACCACAAGCCATGGCCTCCAACAATGTATTGGGGGTCCCATCATGAATGCTTGGTGAAACTGCGATTGCGGCCTCGCGAAATAATCCAGCCATCTCCTCTCTGGATACACTGGGCAGCAGTTCGACTGCCGCCGCGACCTTAAGTTCCTCTATCCATCTCTGTGCCTGGATTTCTCCTGACATACCTGGACAAAGAAAACGGGTTTGAGGTCGGCGAGCCAAAATACCTGGGATCGCTTTAAAAAAAGTATCATTGCGAATATATGCACGAAAACCACGTGGGTTGATTACCGTATCCTCACGCAGGTTTGATCCATTTAATGGTGGATAGAACATTTCAATTTGAATCCCACCGTTACCTGGTAATACTATCGCTGGACGCACATCTGAAAAACCCCATTGGTAAGCCAATCGAAGATCACGATGGCAGTCAGTATGCAATCCATCTGTTCTGGCCATAACCCGCCGGGTATACCTCCGCATCCAGGGGGTCGTTCCGGCATGTAAGGTGAAATCATTCCCCCAAACTGAAGTGATTAACGGCGGGTCTCTCTCTTGAAGTGCAGTTGCTGCCAGCATTCCCTCGAAGGGGATTCGCATTGCGTGGATCAGATCTGGTTGGATCCTGTTGATTAATTTTCTTAATTTGTCTGCCGCGGTTGGAATAGTTAAGGGAGCCAGATATCGCCTTGCGGAGGTCCTTAAATTTACAAATGATGAACTCCATAAGAATCCCTGGTAAGTTGAATTGCCCTTTCCTTGAGTAGTCCTCTTTTTGACCTGGCTGTAAGCCACTGGAATAAAATTATAGGATTCCAATTCATATTCAGGGATGCAATCAAAAGTCGAAACTAGGTGAACTTCATCTCCCCGTTCAACAAAATAATCGATCCAATTATTGGCAATCGGTGAACGCCCATCTGCAATAAATAGTAATCTCATAGGTGAGAATCCATTGATGCTTTTACTAAGTTTGCGGCCTCGACAAAAACAGCCACCATTTTCTCAACATTTATCTCTTCTTGAACGATCTTGAACGATTCTTCACCCATCTCCCGTAACCGTATAGGGTCAGAAAGTGCCTCTTTAAGTGATTTAATAAGTGCGTTTTCATCGTCAGGAGTAATCAACCATCCATTACCAGAACTCACTAAATCATTCTGGGTACCATCCCCTTCTGCGACGATGACTGGCAGCCCATAAGCCATTGCCTCCTGAACTGCTAATCCACCCGTACCTGGTAAAACAAACAAATCAGCTTGAGAAAAATATTCCTTTAGCTCATAGCCACGCATCTCGCCAGGAAATTCAGCAACTGGATATATTTGACCAGCCAATGTTTGTAATTCCCTTCGTGATGGACCATCCCCAACAATCCACAGCAGGGGTTGGATAGCTTCTGGGAGCCCAGCACAGGCTCGTAAGAGATTATCAATGCGTTTGCGAGGTTGAATTCGGCCAACAAATAGAACTTTCGGTCGTCCATCGTACCCGGGTGAGCGCTGTGGGGGTTGACCAGCAGGACGGCGTGCCACTGCGTTGGGTGCCACAAAAATATTTTGAGAGGAGAATAATATTCCCTCATATTCACCAGCCCCTTTGTGGCTATACGCAATTACCGCATCTAATTGATTCAGGAATTTTTTCCGTTCTGCATTTCGC
>JBEQLH010000143.1:5829-7673 GCA_040326075.1 Anaerolineales bacterium | reverse complement strand
CGCAAGCCGTGTTCTTTGAGAGCCTCAATGACCACTCCCATGTAGGGCATGGTCGTGGTCAGCATGGCGCTCATTCCAACAATCTCAGGATTATGCTCGCGGATGGCTTCCAGAAATGCATCCACATCGGTATTGATGCCCAGGTTGACCACGTTGAATCCGGCGCCTTCCATCATCATCGCCACCAGATTCTTGCCTATGTCATGAATGTCTCCTTTGACGGTGCCGATCACCAGCGTGCCCATTTGCGGCGCACCAGTCTCTATCAATAAGGGGCGCAGAATCTGCATACCAGCTTTCATTGCTTTGGCGGCCATCAAGACTTCAGGGACAAACAGGATCCCGTCACGGAAATCATTACCAACGATCCCCATTCCAGCTACTAATCCTTTGGTGAGTACATCATAAGGGGTCATGTCGCGTTTGAGCAGCTCGTTAACGCTTAAAACCACCTCATCCGCCAGACCATCATAAAGGTCATCCTGGATCAGTTCAAGTATTTCAGAGGTTTCAAGTTTGGTGATGTCTATATCGTCGCTCATTGTATTTCAAACTCCATGATATGGGATTTTATCACTTTTGTCCTTCTTATGTAGAAGCCTACCTCAATCGGCTGTTCTGTTTTTCGCCCGGAGGCGGTTTCTCCGGTCTCGTTTACTCTCTTCAGGTAATTGCTCTGGTAAACTTCCCGCCAGGTGTGGAAAAGGATGGCTGGCATGAGGTATGTTCAGGGCAGCTACAAACTCCTCCTGGAAGGAAGTCTCTAAAGGTGTCTCAACGTAATTCGCTGAGCGAGCCAGTTGGGCGGCTTTCAAACGCAGATGGTGGTTGAGCAATGCGAGACGAGCGCCATCGCCAGCAGCATTACCCACTGCATTCACATTTTCCAACTCACAATCGGGGATCAATCCGAGAACCATGGCGTGGAATGGGCTGATGAAGGTGCCAAAGGCACCCGCCAAAACGACCCGGTCTACATGGTCTACTCCCCGGTGATCCATGAGCAGCTTCGAGCCAGCGTAGAGGGCTGCTTTTGCGAGCTGAATAGCGCGCACATCGTTTTGGGTGATTACGATCGGCGATCCAGATGCGGAAAGCTGCTCATCAACTAACACGTACTCAGCAATGGGTCCGTTGAACTGCACTCTCTGAGATCGACCAGCAGCTGAAGAAACGAAATGTCCTTTGGAGTTGATAACGCCCGCCAAAAACATCTCGGCGACAGCCTCGACAATACCACTACCGCAAATTCCGGTGGCTTTCACAGCAATGGGGATCGAATCACCAGCATGTGGGTCGATCCAATCTTGATTGCCGATGACCCGGAATCTGGGTTCCAGTGTGTCAGGATTGATGCGAACGCGTTCAATTGCTCCTGGTGCGGCGCGCTGACCGTGGGTGATCTGAGCGCCCTCGAAAGCAGGACCGGTTGGGCTGGAAGCGACCAGGACTTGCGTGCGATCGCCGAGGATAATCTCTGCATTGGTGCCGACATCGACGATGAGCGAAATTTGTTCCTGATCTTGGGGTGATTCAGCCAGCATGACGCCGACGTTGTCAGCTCCCACATGTCCAGCGATGAGGGGTAAAACATGCACTCGGCCGGCTGGGTGGAGGTTTAAGGCGATGTCACGAGCTTTTATGTCAAGGGGTGAATAGGTGGCCAGGGCAAAAGGCGCTACACCCAGCTGGGCGGGATGTATCCCCAACAAGATATGGTGCATGACCGTATTACCAACGATAACCACGTCGGTGATATCCTGGGCAGTCAAATTGACTTCAGCAGTGGCTTTATCTGCTAATTCATTCAGAGTCTGGATGATCACGCGGTTCATGCGGGCCAT
>JBEQLH010000143.1:0-5729 GCA_040326075.1 Anaerolineales bacterium | reverse complement strand
AGGGATGCAGGTTGGACTTCAACATACAGCTGCCGTACAGCCGGGTCTACCTCAATTATCCGCTGCGTGGCGTCCTTGGCAATGACCTGTTTGTGGGCCTGACTTTCCTCTGGGACTGTGATCAGCACATCTCCGAGAACTTCAGCTGCACAAGCCAGCCGGCGTCCATCAAGCTCGTGCTCCTGGTTGTATTCCAATTCAAGCGCAGATTGTGACGATAAGTGGTCCGGCTGTGAAGCGATACCATGCTTAGGGAAATTGCCGTGCTCAACGATAATCTGGCATTTGCCACAGGTCTGGCGTCCTCCGCAAATTGATTCCAGTTCAACACCCAAATCTTGAGCAGCCTGAAGCAAATTAGTGCCTTTCAGGACACGTCCTTTTCTTCCCGAGGGCATCAGGGCTATCTGGCAATATTCATCCGGGGAGGTGGGTTTTTTTGACATAAAAGCAATTGTAATAGATCGGCTGTATGTTTGTCTATCAGTTCAAGATTGGAGGGGGATTTCCAGGTCTCTCAGTTGGAAGTTGTCCGCTGATGGCGACGTCTCCTGCGCCGCTGGCTGGATTTTCCATCTTCACCAGTGGGGGCTTCGGAATGCTTCCAGCCTTCAGGCGGAGTAGAGTCACCGGCCACCATACCGATAAATTCACCACGCAGACGAGAATCTACTTCTGGGGAAAATACCGCGGGATTCTCGCGGGTGAGGATTTCCTTAACGCGCAGGATTGCGCGAGCCTGGGCATCTGATGCACCTGCCTCTGACCATTGCTGGCGCGGCTCGCGGTCAGCGATATCTGTCAGGTACATGGTAGCGCGCATACGCTCGAGTGTGTGTTCAGTATCGGCGAACATACCGCCGGGACCGACCTCGGCGATCAGATCGAGTGCCAAATTCTCTTCACTGAATTCGAATCCCTGCCGAATGCGCTTTACCATCATGGCGATATCGTTGTCGATGACTGCTTTTGCGAAATCGAAGGTCATCAGGGCATCCAATAATCCGCCCATGTTGAAGATATCCACGCCAGCTAAATAGCCTGCGACAACGGACATACCGGTCTCATAGCCTGATTGAGCATCGTTTATCTTCGAGTTGGTCAAGCCAATGTAACCACCCGAGGGGAGGTTGTAAAAGTGGGCCATTTGAGCGCAGCCCATGTGAAGAATACCGGTTTCGATGGCACCCGGAGAGTAAGCACCGGTACGCATATCAGCAACTGTGGGAAGGGAGCTGTAGATGAGCTCGCTCTCTGGCTGGATCATCTGGCTGAGGATGGCGGCTGCCAGGAACTCTGCGTTGTTCTGAGCCAGCGTACCCGTCAGAGTCAAAGGAGATGTTAACCCGGCATTGGGGACGATAGAAAAGTAGCTGGGCAAACCTTTTTCTTTAAAGAAGATCAAATCCTCTGTGGAATCAAAATCCATCGTCAATGGTGAAACTACCGGGCAGTAGTGAAATGTGACAAAAGGGTGTTCCCGGAATTTTGTTTCGCTGCCTGCAATCATATATACCAGTTTCAGCACGTCTTCGGCCTCTTCGGGAGGCGTGTTGGCTCTCACTGGTTTAAGAGTGTTTTTAATGGAGGGGTAAAAGCGAGATAGGCTGAACTGTCCAGAAGGGGCGTCGTCCGCCAGGGTTGAGATCGAAAACACATCATAACCGGGAAGTTCGTTGATCAGATGGGCGATCCGGGCCAGATCAGTGGAGGTAGCCCGGCGTTCGTAACCGGTAACGGGGTCGATGATGTTGGGAGCAGAGCTGTCAGTGAGGATAAGTGGGCTATCATCAGGAATAGTGCGATCATAGTCGGGGTCGCGGCCGCGAAAGGTGAAAGAAGGGGGGAATACCGCCCGAAACTCATCGACAATTTTTGCGGGCAGCTTTACGATTTGAGTACCCTCGTCGACCAGTGCGCCATGGTTAAGAAAAATATCACGCGCTTTTTGATTGCGAACTAACATGCCAACATCTGCGAGTATTTCCAGCGAGGCTTCGTGAATTCGCTCTACCTGTTCTTGGGTTAGAAGGGCAGCAGTATTTTGCATTTTATGGGTTCTCCCTGGTTAAGGACCATCACCAACCAATTTTGATAAAAAGCGGATTTTACAATCCTCATTTAAAGGCTAAATGGAACTGCCTCCGTTACAAATCTAAAACGATCACCGCGGTAACGATCTTTACCAAATTCGATTGGCAAATCATTGACATCATAAGAGAGACGTTTTTCCATCATCAAAGCATCTCCAACTGAAATATCCAATAATCTAGCTTCGAAATCTGCGGCGACGACTGGCTCAAAGCTCTGACGAGCACGGGCGATGGGAACTCCATACTCGTCTTCCAAAATCTCATAAATTGAACGATTCTCAAGGTCGTAATGATCAAGTCCTGGGAAGCGTGGTACTGGAATCTGATAACTTTCCAGCATAACTGGTTCATGGTTTATCGAGCGTAAACGGAGAATGGAGTAAATTTGTGTCGAAATGGGCACCATCAGGTCTTTTGACATGGATGATTCAGCCATGATTTGTTCGAAATTGATGAGCTTTGCCCGGGGTTTGAAACCGCGCTGCTGCATATGACTGTTGAAACGGAAAACAACTTCCATTTTTCGATCGATTTTGGGCTCAGCAATGTAGGTTCCTATTCCATGTTTACGAATGATTAATCCCTGCTCATCAAGAATGCGCAGAGCCCTGCGGAGGGTCATGCGAGTGACTCCGAAATTCTCACTCAATTCCCGTTCTGGAGGCAGCTGCTCTCCGGGGCATAAAGCTCCGGATTCGATCTGAGCGATTAATCCCTCTGCAATTTGGACATAAGGAGGGATGGAGTAAAAGGTAGGTGAGGCTTGTTTAATTGCGAAACTCAATGTGTTCTAACCTTGATAACAATCACCCAAGTGGAATAGTGGTATAGATAACTTATACCACATTATTATACTACAGAGAACTTGGTTTTTTTTGTTTTATCATCAAATAAAAATATATCTGCCATTAGGGAATGATATATAATGGTTCCTCGAGTAATACCGCCTGGAATGAACTTGTACTAACCTGATAATCTGCCTAAAGCGCGGAACATGGGAGGCCTCTTTGCTCTACAGGGCACGCTCCAGAGTGCACAAAAATATTGGGCTGTATTTTATTTTCATCTTAGCTTGCCTGGTATCCGCCTGTAATAATCTTTCAGAACCAGCAACACCTGCCATTGAAGAACAAGTTAACAGTGGATTGGAATCTATTGCCCCGATCTCTGAGGGGGAACAACTTGAACAGCCCAAAGTGCAAGAATTTCCGCCACCAAAAGAAATTAATTTCACCAAAATTTCTGTTGATCAAGGATTATCCCAGAGTTCGGTTTTTGCTATTCTTCAGGATAATAAAGGCTTGATATGGTTTGGTACTGAAGATGGTTTAAACAAATTTAATGGATACAACTTTACTATTTATAAACATGATCCGGAAGATCCCAACAGCTTAAGCAGCAATACAATCCTGGATATTTATGAAGACTCAGAAGGAATGCTCTGGATTGGAACATCCGAGGGGCTCGATAAATATGATCGAGAAAATGAACAATGGTCCCATTTTCCGCTCGATCAGGTGTGGACGATCATCGAAGACGAATCTGGCGTTTTGTGGGTGGGATCCATGGCAGGTTTGTATACATATAATGAAGATGATGAAGGACTGCGGCGGATAAAATCTGATAGAACATTTACCCTCTTTGAGGATGCCGAGAGCAATTTGTGGGTGGGAACAGATCGTGGCTTAATAATATTAGACGGAGACCGAAAGCAATCCGCTCATTACCAGCATATAACGAATGATAGAACCAGCCTGGCTGACAATCATGTGCGGGTAATATTTGAGGATTCGCAAGGATCACTGTGGTTGGGGACAAATGGGGGATTAGACAAATTTATTCGTCCATATGCAACTTTTACTCACTTTCAGCATGATGAAAATGATCCCCAAAGTTTAAGCAACAACAGCGTTTGGGCGATATATGAAGATCGCTCGGGAAACCTTTTGATCGGATCGGATGGGGGAGGATTGGATAGGTTCGATCCTACCTCCAATGGATTCATCAATTACCGGAATGATGCAGATAATGTCGACAGTTTGAGCAGCGATATGGTTCGATCAATATACCAGGATCAGGGTGGATTGTTGTGGATAGGAACCCATACTGGTGGTCTCAACACTCTGGACGTGGCTCGAAAAAGATTCACACATTACGAATATGAGGGCAGTGGTAAAAATAGTCTCAGCAACAATCAAGTAACCTCAATTTTTGAAGATTATTCTGATGAACTCTGGATCGCTACTGGTGGTGGGGGGATTAACAGATTAGATCCAAAAAGGGATTTATATACCCATTTCCAACATGATCCAGATGATCCAGAAAGTTTGAGTGAAGATTTCGTAACTGCGGTTATTGTCGACGGGTATGGCACTTTATGGGTGGGGACTGCGAACGAAGGTCTAAACGAAAGTGATCGATTTACCGGGAATTTCATTCATCACCGCAATGATCCGTCTGATCCGGACAGCCTGAGCCATAATTCAATTGGACCCATTCTTGAGGATGGACAAGGCGTACTTTGGATTGGCACGCAAGGAGGAGGGCTAGATGCGTTTGACCGGGAAACAAGGCAATTTGATCATTATGATGGATTGAGCTCAAATCTGGTTAGTTCATTATATGAGGATCGGGATGGTGAACTATGGGTAGGAACCAGCAACGGCGGTCTCAACAAATTTGATCGTCAGAAAAGAACTTTTACCCATTTCACACATGATCCATACGATCATCAAAGCATCAGTTCCGACAACATCATGGCAATCTATCAAGACCGAGAGGGTTTATATTGGATCGGGACAGGTGGTGGAGGTCTAAATAAATTCGATCCAAATACACAAACCTTCACCAATTATCGAGAACGGGACGGTCTTGCGAATGATGTGGTTTATGGAATCCTGGAAGACGAGCAAGGCAATTTGTGGTTGAGCACTAACAATGGTTTATCCAAATTCGATCCAAAGACTGAAATTTTTAGAAATTATGATGTGCGAGATGGACTCCAAAGCAATGAATTTAACAGCAATGCCTATTTCAAGGATCAAAATGGGGAGATGTTTTTCGGAGGGGTAAACGGATTGATCTCTTTCTACCCAGAACAAATCCAAGATAATCCTTACTCTCCCCCGATCGTATTGACAAACTTTACCCAAGCGGGTGGTAAGGTGGATCTTGGCAATTCCGTGGAACAGGTGACTGAAGCAACCTTTTATTGGCCGAACAACTTTTTCGAGTTTGAGTTTGCTGCGCTCAGCTATTCGCATCCTGAAAAGAATCAATATGCTTACATGTTGGATGGATTCCGAGGTGAGGGGTGGAATTATGTCGGAACGAATAGATTCGGACGTTACACAAATTTACCTGGAGGGACGTATACGCTATTGTTAAAGGGATCCAACAATGATGGTGTTTGGAACGAATTGGGTACAGCAATCAATATAACGGTTGTACCACCAATCTGGGCAACCTGGTGGTTCCAGGGAATTGTAGTGATAGTCCTGGCCTTTGGCGTTGCCGCTGCTTACCGGATGAGGGTGAGAAATATTCAATCTCGAACAATTGAATTAGAAGAACAGGTCACGCATCGCACCAGGGAGCTGGAAGCGCTCTACACAATTTCATCTGTGGTTAGCAGTT
>JBEQLH010000022.1:19923-23148 GCA_040326075.1 Anaerolineales bacterium | reverse complement strand
GTGATGAAAACCGATCTAATCAGATCTGACAACCCAGTTGCCCTGCAACATGCTTTAGATGTTCTTTCAAATGGAGGATTGATCGCATTTCCAACGGACACGGTGTATGGTTTGGCAGCATTACCTTCAAAAACCGAGTATATCGAGAGACTATATATTGCAAAAGGTCGGGAAAGTACGCGTGCGATCGCGATTTTACTCAGTTCAGCTGACGAACTGGAGAATATTTCGCACATGCCCAGCGATGCAGCACTTAAGTTGGCTGATAAATTCTGGCCAGGCCCAATAACATTAATCGTCCCCCGCCACCCAGATCTTCCGAATATACTATCACCTGACCAGACGATTGGGGTTCGAGTTCCAGATCACGATATCGCCTTGGAGTTGCTGCGGATGACTGGCCCATTGGGTGTTACTTCTGCGAATATCTCCGGTCATGAAAATACACAAACAGCCGAGGAGGTCATGGAGCAGCTTGATGGACGGGTTCATTTAGTGATTGATGGGGGGAAAAGCCCAGGTGGTGTGCCATCAACAGTCGTGGATTGCACATCTCCAGACCCTGTGATTTTACGACCGGGACCAGTCAAAATTAAACAGATTAACTTGGCGATAGCTGACTAATATTTTATTCTTGGAGGGATCTTTCTCACCAATTATTTAAGTTCTCTTCATCCATGATTCAGGTGAATGTGTTAAATTAAGAGAGCATTCTCCTCAATTGAAACCGCCCTCGGGGATAACGAGCCACCCCCAACGGGCGGTTTAGTTTTAATTTCTACTTCTTATACTTTTGCCAATTCTGATATGAGCCAATTGGGTAAAGCGTCGATATCAAGATCGTCGTGAAGACCGAGCTTGAAGCGATAGAATCCCACCCCCCCAATCATTGCTGCGTTGTCTGTGCATAATGCGAGGGGAGGGATATGAACTGTGAATTCTGATTTATCCTGAAATGCCTGGCGTAAAGATTGATTTGCGGATACCCCTCCAGCCACAAGAATATCTTTGGCAGAGAATTCTCTCGCCGCGGAAAGTGTTTTTCCAAGAAGCACATCGACAACCGCAGTTTGAAAACTTGCCGCCAAATCTTCTACCGGTAGGGTTAAATTGCTGGCCTCTAAACGGCGCACTTCACGCAGGACTGCGGTCTTCAGTCCACTGAAAGAGAAATTCCAGCTATCCTCCAACCAGGCACGGGGAAAATCAAAAGCACGTGGGTTGCCATTAACAGCAGCTTCCTCAATCGCGGGACCACCCGGGTAATTCAGTCCGAGCAATCGGGCTACTTTATCAAAGGCTTCTCCTGCAGCATCATCCAGGGTTCCCCCTAAGCGTTGATATTCCAAGTGATCTGTCATGAGCGCCAGTTCAGTGTGTCCTCCTGAAACGATCAATGCCAGGAGGGGAAATTTGGGATCATCATTCGCGACGCCATCCGGGGTTTCCAACCAGGCTGAATAAATGTGAGCTTCTAAATGGTTCACTCCGATTATTGGCAGATCATTTGCCAAAGCTAATCCCTTGGCTGTGTTAAGGCCAACGACGAGGGATCCAGAGAGACCCGGTCCACGGGTGACCGCGATTCCATCCACATCCTCAAGCGTCAGGTGAGCAAGCTGGAGGGCTTGTTCGATCACAGGGAAGATTGTGATGACATGTTGTCGCGAAGCTACTTCAGGGTATACACCACCATATTGAGCGTGTATGTCAACTTGAGAAGCAACGACATTTGAAAGGATTATCCTGCCATTCTCAACAACTGCTGCAGCAGTTTCATCACATGAGGTCTCAATTCCCAGTAAGCGGATGGGTCCATCTATTGAAATTGATTCGGTCTGAGCGATTTCTGGCATATCTTTGTTTATTCCTGGTACTCTATATTTCGAAATGTTTCTCGCGATTTACTTCAAAGGGAGAACCAAATCGAGCGGATATTCAGCAAGGATTTCTAATTCACCATCTGGACGAACCCAAACAGTGTCTTCCAAACGCACACCCAGACCCCGTTCAGGGTAATACAACCCAGGTTCAATTGTCACTACGGAGCCTGGAGATAAGCGGTCTTCCTTTACAATTGAGCTAAAACGAGGATATTCATGAATATACAATCCTACACCATGACCCAAACTGTGGACGTATCCTTCCTGGGTTTGGGGATTGCTCTTAATTGTCTTATGACCACGTTCCTCGAACATCTCACAAGTGCGGTCCTGGTATTTATAACACAGGGAATTTACCTCTAAATCATCCATCATCTGCTTGAATACCGCCAGGACATCCTCATAAACGGCAAGAACTGCATCTGGTGCATAACCGAGACACCAGGTGCGGGTAAAGTCATGATAGTATCCCCCACCAGCTTCACATGGAAAAATATCAAAAATAATCGTTTGACCAAGACTCAGTAAATCCTTTGCGTTTCCACTGCTGTGCGGGACGCCAGCATCGCTTCCGATAGCGAATATTGTACCTTCTGGGTTTTCTACACCATATTCAGCAAGCCAAAGGTTTATTTTCTTTTTTATATCTCCAATCAACAGGGGTTCAGCATTGGATTTGACAAGAACACCGTTCTTGCTCTTGTGCGAAGTCAGGTAGTCTGCCACCTTCCCAACAACAGCAGTGGTAATGATGCCCATCTGACGGATTCTCTCCACCTCGTCTGTATCTTTTGTAGCCATGGCTTTGAGCAGCAAAGAATCTCCAAACTGACCTACGAATTCAAGATCGGGAAGATTTTCCTGGAGACCGGAGAAAATTGCATAGGAGCTGCCTGCGTCAAGTTTCCCATATATACCAATTCTTCCCGAGGAGACATCATGCTCAGCGAGCATTTTTTGATATCGCATGACAGTCGCCTGGAGAATGTTCCCATTTGCGTCTTTTAATAACTCGTTGAATCGATAGTCGGAAAGATTTTTGGTTTTCAATCCGCTTTTGGCTGCTTCATCTCGCTCCATTGGATTGTAGAACAGGATCGGGGCTGAGCCTCGTTTCTTGATCAAATCGGCGCTGGTCAGATGACCGGTCCCGGCAAGGTATGCCATTGGGGGATTGTGCTGTGCTGGTCCAGTGATCAAAATTGCGTCCAGATCTTGGGTTTCCATCAATTGATCCAGGTCTGATTTCATTTTGGCTCCTATATTTGAAGTAAAATCGATATTAACTGCTCAGGATATCCCTTAAATTAGACAGTAATAATTCTTCTTGATCGACCAGTAT
>JBEQLH010000022.1:0-19823 GCA_040326075.1 Anaerolineales bacterium | reverse complement strand
CAAAGCTTGTCTGGGCGGAGAGCTCGTGTCAGGGGGTGTTTCTTCAGTTTCGTGACCAGTTCACTTTTTCCGAGGATAATTCCTGCCTGAGGACCACCTAAAAGCTTGTCGCCAGAAAAACACACCAGGTCCACGCCAGCTGCCAGGGACTCCTGAACCATCGGTTCGTGACCTAGACCGAAATTGGTGGTTTCCAGGAGTGAACCAGAACCAAGATCATCCACAACAGGTATACCTGCCTGGTGTGAAAGGGTAACGATATCGCTTAATGGTGGTTCACTGGTAAAACCAATGATCTGAAAATTTGAGCGGTGTGCTCGCATGATCAATTTGATCGATTCTTCTTGGATTGCCTGGTCATAATCTGACAGGTGGACCCGATTAGTGGTTCCAATTTCATGTAATTTCGCCCCAGATTGTTTCATGACATCAGGAATGCGAAAACCACCACCTATTTCTACCAGCTGTGATCGGGCGATCACTACTTTCCTGCGCTTTGCTAATGCAGAAAGGATCAAAAGGACTGCAGAAGCATTGTTATTGACCACTAAAGCGCCTTCAGCTCCTGTGAGCCGTTTGAGTAAATTCTCGGCATGCACAGTCCGAGAACCTCGTCGCCCTTTGTCAAGTTCGAATTCTAAAGTGCTGAAATTAGAAGCAGCTGCCTGCATCGATTCGATCGCAGCTGTGCTGAGTGGGGCGCGACCCAGGTTGGTGTGCAAGATGACTCCCGTTGCATTTATTACTTGCTGCAGTGTTGGCGCAGTCCAGTCCCTCAATCTTTCTATAACCTGAGCAAGAAGGACTTCCTGGGGAGGGATCGATTTATCCTGGGAATATGCTGAACGGACTTCGCCAAGTACACTCCGGACAGCATCCAGAGTTAACGAGCGCCCATATTCTGAAATACATTCTGTTATCAGATCAGTTTGAAGTAATTGATCGACAGAGGGGAGCAGTCTGAGATCGCTCATTTTGATGGATAAATCGCTAAGGTTTCCACTGGCTGCGCTCACGCAAGCGTAATAACACTTCGATGGCAAGTAATCCAACAGCTAGAAGGAGGCTCAAAGCCGGTGTGAGCACTTGACCGAGTTGAAGCCATGCCAGCATTGGGAAGTAGATTCCTACCCATATTGCTTCACGTACGATCACACCCGTATTCACTGGAGGATTCGTGGGAAATCGTTGATTGAGAAAGGCGATCACTGGAAGAGTAGTGCCTGTTAAAGCAAGTACGCTGAGAAAGAAAAATAACCACCTTGGTCCAACGGTTGGGATGGTGAGATTAAGTAAGAAATACAAACCGCCCCAGCCGAGGATAGCCAAGATGATCGCGGCAGGGATAAAAGTTCGTACTGGTGGTGATGATTGGGAATCCATTTGTCACCCCCAATTATATCTAAAAAAACACCCGATCCTTATCAGATAAATTCTGATGAGGACCGGGAGATAAGGTGAGAATTATTATCTTTATACTTCTCGAAATTCACCTTCAACTACTTCATCTTCGCCTTCGTCCTGGTGGCTCTGCGGTTCGTGCCCATTACTTCCAGGCTCAGGTTGCTGCTGTGCATACATTTGCTGGCTTAGTGCGTGAAATGCATTTTGAAGTTCCTCAGTATCCTTGCGGATGGATTCAACGTCTTCACTATTGATCAACTCACGCAGTTCGGCGATCTTGGTCTCGATATTTTGACGTTCATTGGCGGAGACTTTGTCGCCAAGCTCCCCTAAGGTCTTCTCTGTTTGATAAGCCAGACTATCGGCGGTGTTCCGAGCTTCAATTAGCTCCCGGCGTTTACGGTCATCACTTTCATGTTCACGAGCGTCCTCGACCATCCTATCGATCTCGTTCTTATTCAGGTTAGTCGAAGCGGTGATGGTTACATTCTGTTCTTTTCCAGTCGCCTTGTCACTGGCAGTGACGTTGATAATACCGTTCGAGTCGATATCAAAGGTAACCTCAATTTGGGGGATACCCCGCTGCGCAGGTGGAATTCCTTCCAGGCGGAAACGACCGAGGCTCATGTTATCACCGGCCATGGGGCGTTCTCCTTGAAGAACATGGATATCGACAGCGGTCTGATTGTCTTCGGCGGTTGAAAAGATCTCTGACTTCTTGATAGGAATAGTTGTGTTCCGTTCGATCAGGGTGGTCATCACACTACCCAGGGTTTCCAGGCCAAGTGAAAGTGGGGTCACATCCAGGAGGAGAATATCCTTTACTTCTCCACCAAGTACTCCAGCTTGAATAGCAGCTCCAACTGATACGACTTCATCTGGGTTGACACCCTTGTGAGGTTCTTTATTTGTAAGAGAGCGGACCAATTCCTGAACCATTGGCATACGGGTTGCGCCACCGACTAAGACAACTTCATCAATCTCAGCAGTTTCAAGATTGGCATCCTTTAATGCAGCGCTAAATGGATCTCTAAGACGTTTGATCAAATTCTCAGTCAATTGTTCAAATTTCGATCGAGTTAATTCAATCTGCAGGTGCTTGGGTCCTGAAGAATCTGCTGTAATATAGGGGAGATTAATCTCAGTCTTCATTACGCTAGACAGTTCAACTTTAGCCTTTTCGGATGCTTCCCGCAACCTTTGAAGAGCCTGGCGGTCTTTCCGCAGATCAATGCCCTGCCCTTTGTGGAATTCATCTGCAATCCAGTTGACAATGAGTTCATCCCAATCGTCACCCCCAAGATGGGTATCGCCGTTGGTTGATTTGACCTCAATCACACCTTCACCAACTTCCAGGATGGATACATCGAATGTCCCGCCACCCAAATCAAAGACCAGGATGGTTTCATTTTCTTTCTTGTCAAGTCCATATGCCAAGGCAGCTGCAGTAGGTTCATTAATGATGCGGAGAACTTCTAATCCAGCAATCTTTCCCGCATCTTTCGTGGATTGGCGTTGGCTATCGTTGAAGTAAGCAGGTACTGTAATTACCGCTTTGGAAACAGATTCTCCGAGGTAAGCTTCTGCATCCGCTTTAAGTTTTGCCAGGATCATCGCCGAGATTTCCTGTGGACTGTATTCCTTGCCAACAATGGGAATTTTCACCCGGGCATCTCCTGCAGGTCCACGAACCACCTCAAACGGAACCATATTCCGCTCGGTTTCGACTTCCTCATACCGGCGACCAATAAACCGCTTGATTGAATAAATTGTGTTTTCTGGATTAACCACTGCCTGCCGCTTAGCTGTCTGTCCGACCAGGCGTTCATTATTCTTGTTGAAGGCGACAACAGAAGATAACAATCGGGTCCCCTCAGCGGTTGGAATAACTGTGGGGTCACCACCCTCCATAACAGCGACGACACTATTCGTAGTGCCTAAATCAATACCAATAATTTTTGCCATGCTTTTCTCCTCAGGTTATCATTTATTTATAATAAGAATGATACCGGGTTTTTGCAAGAATCCTGTTAACAAGGTGTTGGAGAGACATTAGAAGAACCTGATTTGAGAACCCAGATCGAAGTGAATGATCGGTGTTGTGGGAATGAGGGGGATTGATCCGGAAAATCAAGAGAATGAAAGACAGAAATTGGAGGGTAAATCGAAAACAAATGATCATTTATTCTTAACCTGGTTTTAACATTGAGATTTTTAGTGACAATGGGATCAAGAAATTTTTCATTCAATGCCATATATTGGGGTGGTCAGACCTGATACTCCCACTCATGGGTATCTGTCATGGAGAAGAATCTGAATGGTCGAAGGTGATAGGCAGAAATTACTTTAACAATCCAATTCTTAAATTATCAATTAATTTTAGGATTCTAATGGATTAATGGCTTGATTTTAACAGCCATTATCTGCTAGAATGAATGCAGCAAGGGATGCACTACCACCTAAAACGAAGATCAATCCTGGGGGTGTAATTACCAGCAGGCGGTAGGTTTCCTCGAATAAACAATTGGAAGAAAACATTAACTTTCACTGAGGAGTGCGGTGATTGGGTAGTTTCCAGTTGCCAATTGATCGAAGATTGTCTTAAAAACTAGCCTAGCAGGAGGTTGGTCTATATGAAAGCTGAGCAAGCCTGGCAAGCAGCTCAAGGGCAGCTTCAATTGGAAATGCCAAAAGCTGCTTATGATACCTGGGTACGGGACGCGGAATACTTCTCCTATGAAGATGGCGCATTTGTAATCAGTGTCCATAACGCTTATGCGCGCGATTGGTTGGAAGGTCGTTTATCCAGTACAGTAGTGCGAATCCTAACCGGGATGATGAACCGAACTGTGGAAGTACGATTTATCGTTTGGCAGGAGCAAGAGGTAAAAGAGCGTGGTGATCTTGAGAATATTGTCCGCAATGAAGAAGAATATTCCAATTCAATTAATCAAACCTTGAATGCCAGGTATACATTTGACAATTTTGTTGTCGGAGCCAGCAATCGTCTGGTCCATGCAGCATCTCTTGCGGTGGCGGAATCGCCTGCCCAAGCTTACAATCCGCTGTTCATTTATGGCGGCGTAGGTTTGGGAAAAACCCACATGCTTCACGCAATTGGGAACTTCAGTGCTTCCAAAGGTTTACAAATTCTCTATGTTTCCTCCGAAGAATTTACCAACGACTTGATCAATGCGATCAGAACTCACAAGACTCAAGCATTCAGAGAGAAGTACCGCCGGATAGATGTGCTGTTAATTGATGATATCCAATTTATCGCTGGAAAAGAATCAACTCAAGAGGAATTTTTCCATACTTTTAATACCTTACACGGACAGGATAAGCAGATCGTAATTTCGTCAGATAGGCCTCCGAAAGCCCTGATAACCCTTGAAGAACGGTTGCGCTCCCGATTTGAATGGGGTTTGACGGCAGATCTCCAGCCCCCGGATTTCGAAACCCGCATGGCGATATTGCGCTCAAAAGCTGAGCGTGCCGGACGAAAAGTGCCTGGAGAAATTATCGAGGTAATCGCTCGCCGAGTGCAATCCAATATCCGCGAATTAGAGGGTGCGCTCACGAGGGTGGTGGCATTTGTCGATTTGAGCGGTTTACCGATGACTCCCAAACTGGTAGAGACAGCCTTGGTGGATCTCCTTCCCCGCCGGTCTAATGTTGAACCCGATGAAGTCGTGCAGACTGTAGCGAATGCATTTGGTGTTCAAGTCGACCGCATGTTAAGCCGTGACCGTTCACGCGAAGTTGCTCTACCCCGCCAAATTGTCATGTACCTTCTGCGAGAGGAGTCACATATTTCCTTACCTTCGATTGGGGAAACTTTAGGAGGCCGGGATCATACGACGATCATGTATGGATGTGATAAGATCGCCGACTTACTCGAGCGTGATGACCGGTTACGACGCCAGGTGGTTGAGATTCGCGAAAATCTATATGGTCAGGTATCGATATAGATACGTAATAAATTCAGAAAGAATTTGAAAGGAATTATTCGCTAATTGAAAAATGATGCCCGATACTTCTCGGGCATTTTTATTAGAATTAGATTCCATCATCCAATCCTGATCTGACGGAATCAGACGTAATTAAAACCTGGCATTATCACACTCTTAAATTGGTCTCATACAAAAGGTAAAGTCTAAATGAAACACAGTAAATATCCATTATTGGAATTTGATCCCACAATCCCGGCAATTATTGAACCGAGTCAGGTTGTGCAAGATATCTCCGCACCTGAAGTATGTGTGTTTTGTTTCTTCGGGGATGTGATAGAAGACCTTCAGAAGCAAGGCCGTTTGAGGAAAATATCAAGTCACAGGTGGGAGGATTTTGACCGGCCTCTGTACGAGATGGGAGTCGAGGGAAAGCGGGTGGGAGTTTTCCAGCCTGGAGTCGGTGCGCCATTAGCTGCCGCATTGATGGAAGAAGTGATCGCCAGCGGGTGCCGAAAGATTGTTGCCTGCGGAGGTGCGGGTGTTCTGGACGAAAAAATAGCAGTAGGCGCTATCCTGATCCCAACCACCGCAGTTAGAGACGAAGGTACTTCATTCCATTATATGCCTCCTGGACGAGAGATCGAAGCTGATCAAGAGGTTGTGGATGTTATGGAGCATGTCTTGCGAAAAAAGGGGATTGAATATACAAAAGTGAAAACCTGGACTACGGATGCACCATACCGGGAGACACCAGAGAAAATAAAGTTGAGGAAAGATGAAGGCTGTTTGACAGTTGAGATGGAGACTGCCGCCTTCTTCGCGGTCGCACATTTCCGGGGAGTACCATTTGGTCAGATTCTATATGGGGGCGATGATGTAAGCGGAAACAGCTGGGAAAGGCGGGATTGGCACAACCGTTTAGAAGTGCGTCAAAATTTGTTCTGGTTGGCAGTGGATATTTGTTTGAATTTATAATCGAGTGAGAATCAAGAGTTGGGGATTTGCAAACCCGAATTTATTCTTGGGAATCAATCTTCTGATTCCCCTTCCAAAGTCGATTAATAAAGTCTATCCAGGGAACATCATTATCCCTGGACTCATCGTCCGATGGTGGCCAGGCTTCCTGATCCAACATCTTGCGCATGAAGTAGCGGCTGACCAGCACCATGGAAGCTAACACCGGCGCGGCCAGAACCAATCCCACAAAACCGATTAATCTTGCGGCAACCAGGGCTGCGACTAATACTGCAGCAGGATGCAAGCCGAGTGTGTCCCCGTGAAATTTTGGCACCACAAGATTATCCAGGACTAAATCCAGGAGAAGGCATAAAAACACGACCAGGATCGCATATGCCCATGGTTCCATGCCAAAGTAGTTATATCCCTGAAAGAAGGCAACCAGAGCAGTGATTATCCAAACGATGAATGGTCCAACGTAAGGGATGAATCTTGCTACGCCAGCTAATATGGCGATGCCCAAGGAATATCGAACCCCGAGGGTGGTTAACAGAATTGAGTAAAGGAAGATCGCCAACAAGAAAATGATCACTTGGCCGCGCAGGAAAACATTCCAAATCCTGCGAAATTCGATACCCATCCGACGGATATCGTCGTTATAATCTGGAATATCGAGCTGGATCATCTCGTCTGTAACCTCACCAGTCCTGGCAAGCAGGAAATAAGCGATGACAAGGACAAATAATCCCCAACCAAGCGTGACCAATGCGGTGGCGGCGAATGAGCTCAGCAGAGATCCAAATCTGCCGACTGCAGGTTGTAATGTGTCAATAATTTGATTGGAAAAGGATTGCAGGTCAGATTGGCTCAATTCAAACTTATAAGGGCCAATGATATAAACTTGAGAGGAGAGTTGATCTACCAGATCTGGTATGGAGCGGGTGAAAGTGTTAATAACCCCTACCAGGCTCTGCATCTGCTGCACGATGGCTAAGCCGGAAACGGTGAGAATTGAGAGCAATATGAGTACGAAAATCATGAAGACTATATTGACTGACCATTGCCAATTAAGTCGAGTCTTGCGGTTGAGGAACGCGGCAACAGGATGAAACACGTAGGCCAGGATGACAGCCAACAGCAATGGACCGATGATCGACCTGAAATAAATCAACAGGGCTATCAGGATGGCGACAAACGTTAAACCAACGACCAGCTTGGTCCCAGAGTTCCAAATAGGTGAGGGGGGAGGTGAGGTTGTATCACTCATACCGATCGAATATCTTGCTCTATAAACCCCTTCAGAAATGAGACTCCTGGTTCAATAAAGATCAATAAGTTTCTTTATTGTACCCAGTCCCGTGAACAGTTATATTGAATTGGGATGAAGAATTACCGCATAAATAAAGCTAAAATAACCAAGATGGAAATGAAAATTCCCGCTAATGTCCCGATTCTACGTAAATCTTGGGCGACATAAGAATAATCCGGGTTGAAATTATCCGGGAGCTTTCGAGATTCTACAGACGAACTTGACCCAGTTGACTTATTTGAAGATGAACCTGTCCGGGTTTGGCGTTTTCGTTTTTTACTCATTGAATTCTATCTGACTCCAATAGATTAATTGTTGCTTGTTTGCAGACGTCCAGTGACCGCAATGCGCTGATCATCCACCAGGTAAGGATAACACGAAATCAGGGTTACCGTGGCTTGTGATGTATCTTCCATGATATCAACTTGAGTCGGTTCAACAACCTTGTTATCACTCACTACGTAAGTATATGCGCGCTGATTAGTATATATTGTGATCTCATCGCCAGACTGCAGACGATCTAAGTCACGAAATATCTCACCAAAGATATCATTGTGTGCGGATAATACGATATTGCCTTTATCGCCAGGATTGGATGACCCGATGTGTTGTCCAACGCCCTTTTTCAATTGTTCCCACCCATCTCCTTGTACGATCGGAGCATCAATCCCAATAGATGGAATTTGGATCCGGTTCGCATGCTCAGGACCTGGAGTGGGAATTGGAATATTCGCAAGGGATTGGACTAGCGGCTTCAAATGCTGGGGAATTTCAGCCTCATTAGGCATGGCACCTTCGGGTGAGGTTGGCGGGGTATGCCCTGAGGGTAATACGACCGAGACAATTAGCGGGGTAGGGGTAAGTGTGGGCTGCTCAAGTGCGGTAGCAACTTCGCTGTTCAATTCTCTCATCATGTTGAGGCCATTAAATAAGAGCAGCAGAAGGCCCACTACGGCTAACAATTCGACGATCAAGAGCAGGCCATCCAGGATCCGCTTGCGACGAGAAGATGCAGGAGGCGTAGAAGGAGTCTCTTGCGACTCGTCAAAATCTCCTGAGCGCATGTCCTCCAGGGTGGATCCATTAACGTCAGGCGCTACGAGGACAACTCGACCAGTCCGCCGGTACCTTGCAAGACGCTCTTGACGGGAAGCGCGTCTTTTTTCCACTAATAGCCGACGAAGTTCCTCCGCCGTCAAATCCTCTGGGGAGCCTGATTTTGGCACGGGATGGATTATACCTTATTGGATCGAACCATTGTTTCGATGATCCTGGTCAAATATTGTGCCTGGGCGGATCTATCGAAATGGTTTTTTACATACTCATGCCCCCTATTCCCCATAGCAATCCCTTGCTGAGGGTCCTCAACCAGGGTCAGGAGGGCATCAGCCAGGGCTTTTGGATCACCTGGGGGGACTGGAATACCAGCCTCGGCTGTCTCTACAAGATCCTTAATCACACCATCTATCGCTAACACAACTGGTCTTCCTGCTGCCATGTAATCGAAAACTTTATTTGGATAAACAGTCCCATAAAGTGGAATTGGTTTCAAGATCGCAATACATGCATCTGCCGCTGCCAGGGTCTCAGGCATGTCATTTTTGGGTACCGGGGGGATGAATTTGAGGTTTGACAGTCCCATTTCCTTTGCGCGAGCTTCTAAAACCGGTTTATCCTTTCCGTCACCCACCAGAACAATTATGAGGTCTTTCTGCTCACCTAACAAATCAGCTGCCTCGAGAACTACCTCAAGATCGTTTGACATGCCATGCGCACCAGCATAAAGGGCGACGAATTTTCCCTCTAATCCATGCTTTTGTCTGAATTCATCCCCATTCGATTGTGGATCGAACATGGCAACATCAGCTCCATTAGGAACCAGCTCAATTTGCTTAACGCCGCGAGCGAGGACATGATCTGTGAATCCGGGAGAGTTGACGACCACCATGTCTGCATGCCGGTAAAGAAAGCGTTCTAACCACTCTGAAGCACGCACCAATATGGGTTGTTTGAGCACACCTACTGCGATAGCGAAGGCAGGCCATAAATCACGAATTTCCAGGAGGAAGGGAACCCGTTTCAGGCGCGCTAGAGCCCAGGCGGTAACACTCTGAAAAATTGGGGGTGAGGTACCCCATACGAGGTCAATATCCTTGACTTGTAATCCAACAAAAAATGAGGAGAACATAAAACTCAAGAAACTAAATACGCGCAAGACGAAACTGCGGTGGAGAACCGGGTAGGTATAGGCGCGCAAAACAGTGACGCCTGCACCATCTTCTAGCTTCTCAATCCAAGGGATATGTTCCTGCCGGCTTTTTCCTGTCAAGTAGCTGACCGGACTGGCAATAATCGTCACTTTATGATCTTGAGACGCCAGGTAGCGGGCAAACTCATGGTGACGGGTACCACCTGGTTCGTCAAGGGCAGCAAAGGCTTGGTGGATTAAAAGAATATGCATGAGAGAGATCGAACGTTGTACTGGTGTTTTGAGGCTTATGAGGTCGGAAGTGATTATTTATCGTGGGGGAACTCCCACAAAGATTTAAATTTGAGCGGTAAGGGTGTTTCCACAGTTATCGCTAGAGAGAGGGCAGGGATCTTATAGCCATATGTCGGAGATACCCAACCAGAATTCGGTGAAATTGGACCATAACCTATGAGGGATTCACCGGCTCGAGCAAGTTGGACCAGGGGAGGTTTATTCTCATCTTGAGCATGAGTTGCAGACTCTATACCAATTTTGAGAACGATCCAACCCTGAGGAGAACGGAGACGGATATTAGTTTGCAGTTCATGATCATCTTCATCGAGCTCCCAGGACCAATCCGGCAGCAGCCAGTGAAGCCGGGCGCGATAACGCATGTGTTCCCCAGACTGATCCTGAACCTGGCGAGTGGCTTGCCTGGCGCTGAGGCGCTTTTTTTGGCTGGGAAAGAGGTGGTCCTCTATGATCCAGCTGCCTGTTGAATGGGTGCTCACAGATCTCTGGTGGATCACCCCAAGTTTATGGTAACCATCGTGCTGGGCTACTAAATGGCCGTAAGCAGCTTCCGGATCAGTTTCATGGTGGGTGATCTGAGCTTGAGCCCAATCCAACCACAGGAAGCGACCCGCGTGAGTCATCTGGTCCCGATCATTGATGGTAACAGTATTATGGATGGCAGTGTGGACGAGGCTGTTTTCCCATGGGGAGGGGGCATTATAGCTGAACGTGCCTGCATCTTGAGCCACATTCAAACCTTTCCACCACAGATCCAGGTGAAGTTGATCAGCGTGTGCCGGCCGGGATTGATACCTGATCACCCGGCAACATGCCCAGGAGTGGTTGGCATAATTACGCACGACGGTTTGCGAGTCAGGATAGGTGTTAATCCTGACCTGGGATTGGTCATGGTCATGCTCAATCTGTACATGTTTTGATAATCCCAACCACAGGCTGAGTTCATTCCAGGGTCCTGCCGGGAAAGGCTGTTCTTCAAGGAAGGTGACTGCAGCTGCCTGGAGGACCGGACGGTAATCGTGGAAAGAGCAGCTGGTCAGGGGTTGAAGATATGCTCCGTCATTATGTCCGAGGTTGGGGACGCGACCTGTACCGGGATCGACCAGTTCTAAAAGCCAACTCGTCGCAGCTGCTAATTTTTGATGAGTCTCTTTGGGGAATGAACCTTCTAATGTATATACCCACAAAGCGATTTGCAGCATCAAGCGATGGTAATTCGTGCTGTGTTGGACATATGTGCCATCATCAGCAATTTGTGTTTGCAGAGCATGATTGAACCAGTGCCGACCAAGATCTCGCCATTTACGAGACTTTGGGTGTTCAGGTAAGCAATATGCCGCAGTAATTAGTCCAGCCGCTTCTGATATAAGATGATTATTGTTTTGCGCGCGCGCATAAATTAGCGTGGCTGGTATGCGCGTGGCGTGGTCAGCGATCGCCAGACTCAAACGCTCGATCCGGTCGGGTGTACTGGTACCAGATGAGGAAAACACCTGGTAGGCGAAGGTGAAGGCAATTAAACGAAATGCAACCTCCTGACCGGATATCCAATTTGGTCCTAGATTGGTTATATTGATATCCGTGAAGGCTTCAAATTCCCGCCAAAAAGTTTCGGCATATATCTCATCTTTACTCAGGTGGAAAGCACGGGCCAAGGTATAAATCCAGGTGAAACGGGCGGGTTCCCAAATGAACTTGATGTCATCTGTTCCGAGCTTATCGGAATCTAAAAGGTAGCTTGTCCAGTGTTCGAGGGGCAGGGGGATAATAAAATTTAAGCTCTGCGGGGGACCCCCAAATAATCGTACCTTGCTCTTTCCAAGATCGTCTGCTTCTGATAACAATGCGGAAGCATCTTCACCGATCACTTTTGTCAATTCATCCCGGTTTGGAATATTAACCAAATCATTGGCGATTTGATATGCATGCAAGATCTCAGATTCTTTCGGTTTCTGAGCAGGTGTCATCTGCCGAAATAAGCCTGATCGCACCCCGAACTGGTAATAGGTATACAAACCGACTTGTTTAAATCCAAGTTGGCGGGTGGCTTTTAGAGCGATTTTTAGACGTTGTGAGAAAGTCACTTAAATGGTTTTAGAGACAGATAAATGATTTGGATTAAATTGTGAATGCGGCCAAATCTATCATAACTTGGGAAAGGTTCTGGAGAGATCTGATCGAATCTCCAGGAATTTCTAAACTGTGGTTGGCATCCTTGAGAACGGTTAAGGTCGTATTAGGCATGGCCTTGATTTGGGAGACCGCCTCCTGTTCAAATGTGGGGTCGGCATCGCCACCAGCAACAAATGTGGGACCGGATAAGCTGAGCATAACCTGCGAAACAGGCGGTAAATTGAGTAATGGTGTAAACCAGATCGTGGTTTCATTAAGAAACGCCTGATCATTAGTGAGCAGAAGGGTCATGGTCAGGGTACCCAGTGATTTTCCGACCAGGAGCAAATCCTTATATGCCCCACCATTTTTCCCTGCTGTTAGCAGCGCTTGGCTATATTCAAGCGATTGCTGGGTAAGTTCTGCTTGAGAAATACCTTGAAAATCGGGTGTGTCAGAGTCTATCCACAACTGTATGACATCGCATCCACGTTCTAAAAGCAGTTTAGTAGCGTAATACAAAAGGGGCATATCACATGTATAGCGCAAACCAGGAAATATTAATGCTAACCTGTCTGAGGGTGTCTGATGCTTGATGAACTTATTGGTGAGGGGAATTTCCTGATGTGCCCTGACTTCGAGGCGGGAAATCGTATATTGATTGCGACTCATTGGGGCATCCTGGAAGAAATTGAAACCTTTTCTCCAGTTCTGAGGGCTTCAACAGCCGCAAATGTCGCCATCGCAACACCATAAAGATGATTATAGGGGATGGGGGGTTGACCTGCCTGTGTGATCGCCTGGGCGAAAGCCTGCCATTCAGCCCGATGGCCTTTATCCTGGCGGAGACGCGAGCGCTGGATTTTGCGCTTACCACCCTGTACCTTCTCCAGTGTACGGAAATCGTCGATCACAGCAATCTTTTTGCCGCCAAACACTTCGAGCCGTTCCTTAGGAAAGGCTTTATCACCATTAGCCAGGTAATCAATTGTTCCAATGGAACCGTCCGGGAAAGTAAATGCCAGGTGGATATTATCTTCCCTGTACCGCCCATTATCTGGGAGACCTACTGCTGTCACAGAGAGCGGTGGTTCGCCGACCAGATAAGTGAGCATGTCCACGAAGTGACATCCTTCACCAATAATTCGTCCACCGCCTTGCGCAGGATCGTGCAGCCAATGGTTCATGGGGAGATGACCTGCATTCACCAGGTAATGAATATTCAGTGCTTCCTTGCGTTCACTAATGAATTTCTTTAGCTCCTGGCTGAATTGGGCAAAACGACGATTGAATCCAACCGTAAATAATGGTTTTACCCCATCCGGTGAGGTAGGTTTTAGTGAATTCAGCTCAGTGAATATCTCGTCCAGTTCTTGAACATTGAGAGCTAAAGGTTTTTCGCAAAAGACATGCTTGCCTGCCTTTAATGCCTCCACAGCCTGATGAGCATGAAGATTGTGGCGAGTCAGGATAGCCACTGTATTGATAACTGGATCATTGATGATCTGGTTTTCATCGCTGGTAGCATAAGAAAAGTTAAAACGGTTGGCAGCATTTTGAGCTGATAATCCGCTGCCAGATGCAACGCCGACCAGCTCAATACCTGGCACTTTTTTTATGGCTGGCAACAGCACCGCGGTTGCAAAATTTCCTGCTCCCAACAATCCAAGCTTGATGGAGGTTTGATTTGTGGCCTGCTCTGGATCAACAGCGTTATGGACGACATGATCATCCCCTTGATCTTTTTGTGGTGCGGCCTCCGTGGCTTTCTCCGCTGAGTCATAAGTGAGTAAAACTCCTATAGAGGCCTGCTGTGTTCCTTGAGCGATCAGGTCATATGCCTGGGGAGCCTGGTTGATTGGAAAGCGATGTGTGATCAGCGGTTTGACATCCACGCGCTTGCTTGCAAGCAGCTCAATGAACGATTCAAGGTTGCGACCTTCGGTCCAGCGCACATAACCGATCGGATAATCTTGCCCCTCTTCTTCATAATTTGAATCGTAGCGACCGGGACCATAAGAGCGAGAGTTTATGAAGGAGAGCTCCTTCTCAAAGTAAACTTTGCGCGGGATTTGCAGTCCAACTGCCCCCATGGCGACGACCCGCCCCCGGTCGCGGGCGACAGCACCAGCCAATTCCACTGGATCGGAAGATGAGGTATCGGCGCAGATCAGGACAACATCACTGCCCCGACCGAGTGATATGCTCTGGGCGGCTGCCTCCGCATCCTCCCGGGAGACAGCTGCATGCGCGCCCATCTGGTTGGCAAGCTGGACTCGCTGCGGATCGAGGTCGACGCCCAACACTTTGCAGCCTGCCGCGTTGGCAATGGCTACTGATAACAGGCCTAATAAACCCAATCCAATAATTGTGACTTGTTCGCCCAGGCCTGGTTCCGCTAAACGGAAGCCATGTATGGCGATCGCCCCCAAGGTGGTGAAGGCTGCGGATTCAAAATCAACATCATCAGGGATCGCCGCCAATAAATTTCTTGGTACGAGGGCATATTCGGCGTGAACCGCATACCCGCCGCCACCACATGCCACTCGCTGGTCAACTTTGTAACCCTGTAATCCACCTCCAATGGCGTGGATCGTGCCAGCAGAGGAATAACCGAGAGGTAGTGGTTGGTCAAGCCGATTGAGAGCCGCCTCAGCGGTGGTCAGCAACCCCTCCCGGCGGGCTTTATCGATCACCTGGCGCGCCAGATCAGGTCGAGACCTGGCTTTGCCGATCAGAGATTTGCTGGCGAATTCGACCAGCATACGCTCTGTCCCGGCAGAGACCAGGGAGGCTGCTGTCCGAACAAGTGCCATGCCTGGTTTTACCTGGGGTATAGGCACCTCAACAACAGTTGTCTCTCCTGTGCGTAAGTTTTGAAGTAGTTGCTTCATCAATTGAGATCTATTTTTCAGATTGGGAGTGTTTTACCCTTCAAATAATCCCAATCAGTATACCTCAAGATAAGAAAATAACGCGGGGATCATTAGGAGGCGAAAATCCAGAGTACATTTGCTGCCAATTTGTGGTGGTCGAGCTTGGTGATATAATTGCTCAGATTTTCACAATAATACTGCACATTGGAGATAACTTTGACCGATACACGTATCCAAAAATTCGCCCAAATCCTGGTTGACCATTCCACGCATGTGGGTGAAGGCGACCGGGTGGCAATCACATCTTCCACTGCAGCTGAACCATTTGTAAAAGCAATTTATGAGCTGGTGTTGGACCGTGGAGGCTATCCACATGTTTTATTTGATTTCCAAAACCAGCAAGAGGTCTTCTTCGCTCATGCGAATGAGAGTCAGCTGGATTTCGTGCCCTTGTTTCATAAAATGGCGTTCGAGCAATTTGATGTATTAATCAAGGTTCGGGCGGATGCAAACACGCGCGCACTCGGATCAGTCGATCCCGAACGTCAAGCCCGGCGGCAGAAAACCATGTCTTCACTCATGCAGGCGCAGATGACCAGGGGTGCGGATAAATCCCTGCGTTGGATGAGCACCCTGTTCCCAACGAATGCCTATGCCATGGAAGCCGACATGGGTTTTGCGGAATACCAGGATTTCGTTTACCAGGCGATGCATGCTGATGAGAATACACCCGATCCAGTGGCTTACTGGCAGGGAGTGAAAGAGGAACAGCAGCGAATTGTCGATCTCATTCAAGGTCATAATGATGTTGAGATCAAAGGCCCGAACGTTGATCTGTCGCTCTCCATCAAAGGACGGACATTCATCAACGCCTGCGGCGAGCACAATATGCCGGATGGTGAGATTTTCACCGGGCCAGTGGAGGAGTCCGCTAATGGTTGGGTGCGCTACACCTACCCGGCCATGTACCAGGGACGGATTGTGGAAGGGGTGGAGCTGAGCTTTGATTCTGGAAGAGTGGTAAAAGCGACCGCTAATAAGAACCAGGAATATTTACTGAAAATGCTCGAAACTGACCCTGGGGCGCGTTATATCGGTGAATTCGCCATCGGCACCAACTTTGAGATCAATCGCTTCACCAAGAGCATCCTCTTCGATGAGAAGATCGGCGGTACTTTTCACATGGCATTGGGTGCAGGATACCCGGAAACAGGCAGCCGCAACAAGAGCCACATCCATTGGGACATGATCTGCGACTTGCGCAAAGATTCACAGGTTATCGTGGATGGCGAAGTTGTGTTTAAGGATGGGCAGTTTGTGATTTGAGTTTTTTGAAATATGATTTGCGGAACTTTGCAACCTTAGGGGCGATCACCACCTGGCAGTAACCTTGATTGGGATTGTGCTTGAAGTAATCCTGGTGATATTGCTCAGCGATGAAGAATTCCTGATAGGGCAGGATCTGGGTCACAATAGGGTCAGGCCAAATTTTCTCAGTGGTAATTTCATCGATAATTCGTTCTGCTGATGCGCGCTGTGTTTCGTGGTGATAGAAAATCACCGAACGGTATTGTGATCCGACATCTGCACCTTGCCTGTTGAGGGTGGTGGGGTTATGGATGGTGAAGAAAATCTTCAGCAGGTCTTCATAAGTGATCTGGCCGGGGTCAAATGTGATCTGGACGACTTCTGCATGCCCGGTGTTCCCACTGCTGACTTCGTGGTAGTTCGGATTATCTTTATTCCCACCGGAATATCCTGATTCAACTTTCTCAACTCCAATCAGATCAGCATAAATCGCATCCAGGCACCAGAAACAGCCGCCTCCCAGGGTGGCAATTTCTGGATTATTATTGGGATTATTCTTGGTTGTCATCTGTTATATCCTTTCCTTTTTTCGATAATATACGCTTCATAACAATTACAATCCGATCTCCATACATGGGTCTTTCAATAACCTGCCAGCCAAGCCGGGCGTAAAAGTGTTGGTGACTGCGAGTGTAGAGATATAGTTCGTTAACTGTGAGCCTTTCAGCCTCATTTGCGGCGAACTCAACTAATCTTGCTCCAATTCCCTGCTGCCGGTACTCAGGATGGACATAAACGCCCCCCAACCAATGGAGGTACTGTGGGTGAGTCTCCATTTCGCGTATTTTGAGACTGGCACTGGCGATAGGTTGAGAGTCTCGCAGCAGGACGATTGTCAGTGGAACTCTTTCCCTGTTGAGGTGTTCACCAAGAACACTCCTGATTTTTTCCCAGGAATTGTTGGGGTCCAAGCGACCCCACTCATCATAAAACCAATCCGCCAATATTGGAATCAGCTCTGGTCTATCGGCCAGGTAGATGTATTTATCAACCGACTTGTCGCTCTCTGTGATCTCTTTACCCCGGGACATCTTTTGATTTCAAAGCTCCTTTGATATCCCCGGCATGGGATTCGAAATGCAGGCTGATATATTGGAATAGTCTTTCCAGGGTCACGTAACCACTCAACATTGGGTCCCAGTTTGGATACTTTACTCCCTTGTCCCATTCACCATCCCGGACACTTTTCAGAGCTTTCAGTGTGCGTTGATGGGCTTCAGCGTAAGATTCAGCGAGCATTTTTTTAGTCGCATTGCGCCCGCCACGTCGAGTGAGGTATGTATTCAGTCTGTTAAATGGTCCCGCGGGAATCTTGGGTACCCAGTTCAAGTGCCTGATCAACCACACATCAGAAGGTAGATTGCGAGGGGCAAAGCTCATGTGATAGAGCAATTCACCAATAGTCCAGGCTGGATTGAGACTGGGTCTGTTGAGGTCCTCAATTGTGAGTTGATCCAGTAATGAATTGAATTCGCTGCGGGTCGTTTCGAGCTGAGAACGAATCTGCTCACGCTTATCAATGGAATCGGAATTGGTGATCTTTGCCAGTTCATTCATAAAGACTACTCATTCAATGCGTATCTTACCAGTTGGAGAAAAAGATCAGCGTTGATAAACTGCTTGTATCTGGGTCGCAAAATCTTGAATACTTGTGCGTAAAGCTTGTGGTTCAATAACTTCTACGGCGCCACCGAAATTGAGCAGGTGTTTGCGAGCAGACTCAAAGGTGTCGAAATGCAAGATAAGGTTGTACCAGCCATCAACATCTATTTTAGATTCCCCAGTAATTTCTGTAATTAATAGGTCCTCGAAATACTGCAGCATACGTACTAAATCTGGTCTCAGGCGGACTTGGGCAGTGAATTGAGGCTGGTTGATTTCATACAGTCTGCACCAATCCGTCCAGAATTTTACCAGGTCAAACTCGGGTGGATAATCAAATTTATCTTGAGTGAGTTCGGCATGCAGTACATCCGCTAATTTACGTACAAAGACCACATCTTTCCGGGCAAAAACTAGATACCAGAGATTTGTTTTGGCGACCAATCCATAGGGTTCTACAAAATGTTCAACCTGGGCATCGAATGCCAGCCGGTAGGTTAGATTTAACTTTAGGTCCTGGAATAAACCTAGCTGGATGGTGTGAATATGGGGGACCTGGACTTCTTGATGGAACCAGGCAGTGGAGTCGAGGTGGATGCGCTGCCGAACCCGGATTCCTTCCGGACGGTAAACTTCTGGTAGAGCTGCCGATAGCTTCAACAGCGCGGCTTTCAAGTCTTGATCGACACCTAGCTCGGTAAGAGGGGCCGGTACGCTGAGCATAAAAAGAGCCCGCACTTCATCACGGGTGAGACCAGTCAGGTTTGTACGATAACTGTCAATAAGCGAGCACCCGCCGCCCGGTCCTCGTTCAGCATAAACCGGAACGCCGGCTGTGCTCAAAGCGACCATATCCCGGTAAATTGTTCGTTCGGATACCTCCAGCTCAGCGGCTAACTCGCCCGCGGTGAGCTGTCCCCGATCTTGCAGCAGCATTAACAGCGATAACAGGCGGTCAGCTCTCATAATTAAAATCTTATCATTAAATCCTGACATTTGGTGTCAGGTATGCTGTGTTAAGATGACCCTGCATACAAATTTTCGCTATCGTCGACGGGATAACATAAGTAACTTGAATCCAATTACGGAGGATAAGCATGTCTGAAATTGAAGTAAGGATAATAAAGTTGGAAGCGATGCGAGTGGCCTGCACCTACGGATTCGGTGAGCAGCCTGAATTGCAAGCCTGGTCGAAGATACTGACCTGGGCGAAGAACCAGGGATTTGAAGATCTGACGGCCCATCGCTTCTTCGGATTCAACAATCCAAACCCATCACCCGGCAGTCCAAATTACGGCTATGAGCAGTGGATGACTATTGGACCAGAGGCAAGCTCCGAAGAGGGGATTGAGTTTAAAGACTTCCCTGGTGGACTTTACGCGGTGACACGCAGCGAGGGTATACAGAATATCACTGAAAATTGGAGGAAATTAGTCGTCTGGAGGGAAGGAAGTAAGTACCAAGAAGCGCATCACCAGTGGTTAGAGGAATGCTTCACCCCCCAGGCTGAAAGCCTGGAAGATTATATATTCGACCTGTATGCGCCGATAGCTGCACAAGCAGGAGAATGATGAGTAATAGACAGCAGTATTCACTTGTTTGGTGTGAAATAATAGAATAAACTCTCGAGATTTACGAAAAATTTGCCCCTCCTCTATCATTTTTGGGAGGGGCAAATAATTTATTTCTTTTAAAGGGAGAATAATATATCAAAGGGGTCAACCATTCTCTATTACATG
>JBEQLH010000142.1:0-7722 GCA_040326075.1 Anaerolineales bacterium | reverse complement strand
TTCCTGGTCAGCCAGAGATTCCAGAACGCTGATGCGCGGTCCAGATAGCTTTGCGGACCGCGCTGGCGGACCAGTCGGTTAGTTGTCGCCAGATCATCAAAATTGCTGGCCGCGGCCAGCCAATAATACATGGTACGGCTCTTCTTACCGGGGATGTGCAAAGAAAATGAGATTGTCGAATCAACTGGTCCGTGGGCAATCGCATTACCAGAAAGCTCGCCATCTTCAGCATCGCGCCAGGTGCCCTGCAGGTTATGTACCTCCTTCAACCCACAAGACCATGCATGAACCCCGACCTGGAATCCATCTGCTGTGTCCTCGGATGGGGACCAGGATGGTTCGGGGTCATCTTCCGAGATCAGCATTGCCCCATTAACCAGGAACCAATGAGCGTCTTTGTAATGGATTACCGCCCTGCGCTCAGGTTCGTAGTAGGCTGTGTCTCCTAATTCACTGCCAGCGACATGGAAATCCTGGTGGAAAAAGAGGCGCACTTCTTGTTCATACTCTTCGAGATTAGTGACCTCAAAACGTCTTATCAGTAAGTCTTCGTGAAAATCGACCACATCTGAAGCTTTGATCTCTAATCCCAAATTTGGGTGCACAAGTTTTACATCGGAGACCATTGTTTCTGGCTGGTATCTTAATTGGCGCTCCCAACCGGGATCGTCCAACCAGCGCAGCTGTCCTTCTGCCCATACACCCATGCGGAATGCGTGTCCCAGAGCATGATTCTCCTGGCCGACATGCGGCCAATACAGATCGCGTATTTGATAATGGCTGTCGAATGCGACCAGCAGTTTACCATTCCCAAGGGGTATATCACGGGGCATGTACTTCTCTCCTCATACTTCTTGTTTTCTTCATGCTGTGTAGGGGGAATTATAGTCTACGGGACGTATCTTTGATCTGCACTATAAAAAATAAGCCCCAGAGGGAGGAGGCTCCGGGGCTTTATTCTTCACCCACAACTCCAAATCCAATAGTCGGGGAGTGAATGCAACGTAAGTAGAATTCTTTAGTGAGATTACCTTCGATAATTTTCAACAGAGTGATTGGACTTTCTATCATCAATTCGTACCGGCACCATGATTGCTTCGTTGTCTGGTTTCCGATTAAATCGCTCAATAAGAATTATTCCGATAACTCCTATGGACATTGCAACAAATAACCACATTGGAAACTCTCCTTACTACTCTTGTCAATCCTTTTAATCACTTCCCTCAATTACTAGATGTATTATGCGCCCTCGATCTTACCTAATTGGGTAAAATTACTTTTCTTAATGATCGATTCCACGATTTATATCCATCGACTCAATATGTCATCACGAGGTGGTTTATACAGTGGATGTACATGGATGTGTTTTTTTTCTCTGAGCTGTAAGATTGCCCTGGTCTTGACTGTGCCTGTTGTGGTAAGAATTGTGCTCTGAAGTGCATCTAAGTAAGTGAAAGACCGAATTTCAAGGAGGCTTAAATGAAGAACTTAATCCATGTAACAGATGCAGAATTTCAGGAAAAAGTCATAGACTCTCAGTTACCGGTGGTGGTTGATTTCTGGGCTCCCTGGTGCGGACCCTGCCGCATGATCGCCCCGGTATTAGAAGAAGTTGCTGAGGAATATGAAGACAAAATTTTGATCGCCAAAGTTAACACTGACGAGAACCCCCAATGGGCGATGGATTTCGGTGTTCAGGGTATTCCGACATTACTTTTCATCGCCAATGGTGAGGTAAAAGATCACCAGGTTGGTGCCGGTCCAGCACCGG
Source organism: Anaerolineales bacterium (assembly GCA_040326075.1). Lineage (GTDB taxonomy): Bacteria > Chloroflexota > Anaerolineae > Anaerolineales > UBA4823 > PFL25. The sequence goes on along the minus strand of JBEQLH010000142.1, from coordinate 5,951 downwards.
CTCTAAAAGCCAGAGTCTCGGAATTCCTGGATGGAGTGGGGGCACCTCTGGTAGTAAACGAAAGTGGTAATGGCAATGTTCAATGAGCGGTATAGGTTCGGTTTACTCTAATCCGAAGGATGTGCCTACAAACAGCAAGTCAACACAGATCAGGCGATCTCCATTGAGAGATCGCCTGATCAGGTCGCGTGAATCAGTCCTGGATTTCATAACTGGGACTGACCCGGATGAGATATTAAATCAGATAGATAATCCAGATCAACTTCCGAGGAATGCTGGCGTTGAGATCACCGGAGAATTAAAACGCTTCATGGATATGGCGAAGATAAGTGCCATGAACGAGCAAGGGACGTTCGTTGACTACGATCGATTGCGAGAGAGTCCGCCATATCTTGAATATCGACAAAGCTGTTCACCGCGCATGGCTTACCTCGATCCAGGTCTCTTTACCTTTACTGAGGAACGGATCGCCTTCTGGATAAACTTGTATAACGCACTAATAATGGATGGGGTGATCGCCAAGAAGGTCACTCAATCGGTTGGCTCGAATTCTCTCCACTTGTTGGCTTTTTTTCGACAGACTGCTTACAACGTGGGTGGGCAGCGCATGAGCACAGATGATATTGAGCATGGTGTTCTGCGTGGCAACCGTGGTCATCCAATGCTGCCAGGTCCCCAATTTCCCTCATCGGACCCGCGTCTTGCGTGGATTATCAATCCTGTCGATGTGCGGGTTCATTTTGCGCTCAATTGTGCCGGGCGATCATGCCCGCCGATTCAGGTTTATACTCCAGAAAATCTCGATACCCAGCTGGATCTCGCCGCACGCAATTTTGTGAACGCTGATATAAGCGTTGATCCTGAAACCAATAGCGTACACATATCGGCAATTTTTAATTGGTTCAAATCAGATTTTGGTGGGCGAAACGGGGTCATTGACTTTCTGATCGAACACCTGCCCGAGGATGATCGCAAGGCATGGTTGGTTGAAAACAAGCAAAAGATAAACTTCAAATTTAGACCCTATGATTGGGGTTTGAATTCATCCACTTTGATGCAGGAAGATAATTCTAATTAATTAGAAAAATCCAGAAGCCTGATAGTCTTTGAAACTTGACATCACAACCATCCAGGTATTTATCCCCCTGGTCAAGCGTGCTGTATCAGATTGCTTTATATCCATCATATATTGAACAGGCGAGAAGGGTGAAAATTTTCACCCTTCTCGCCTGTAATTATTTCAGCAATATTTATGATAGGTTTAGACCGGGGAGGCTTGCAGCACGCGCAGCAAGGCTTCGAATTCCTCACGGCAGTCGGGGCAGATATTGATGTGGTGCTCAACAAGCGGCATGAGTTGTTCTGCATTCTCGCCCTGAACAACCGCCTCGCTGTATTGATCGAGAAGGTGGTAGACATCATCACAGGAAAATTCCACCTCCTGCGTATTCTCCAACATTTTGAGTAACTTTTGAAATTCTTCTGGTAGTTGCATTTTGTTGTCTTCTTTGTCCCAACCCATTCGTTGGACCAGGCGTTTAATCGCACCTTTGAGCTCCATTAATTGCCTCTTCTCTCTAGACGCAGCGGATAATGTTTTCCTTACCCACTTTCGAAAATTGCCCAAATATCTTCCGGAGTCAGGCCTTCATTGGCCAACCTCTGTTTCAGACGCAGACGGGCGTCATGCAGCAGCTTGTATAAGGCGTTGCGTTTCATGCCCATCCGCCGGGCTACTTCTTCCAGGGGAACACCTTCAATTGCGGTAGCGACCATTGCCTGGCGCTGCTTATCGGTTAATTCTTCTTCTATCAACTTTCCTACTTGTTGGAGCATATCGTTTTGTTCGGTCAGCCCATCTGGATTTGGAGATGGGTCGATCATTAAACTTGGAAAGGATACCCCCTCCTCATTTTCATCCACCAACGAGTCAAGCGAGAAGTCCCGCCACCTACGCCGCCGTAATTCTGTCAGCGCGATCCGGATGGCAATTTTCTGGACCCAGGTTGTGAAACGGCTGCGACCCTCGAAGGTATCCAGGCGATCCATTGCACGCAGCAAAGTATCCTGTGCAACCTCCTCAGTTAATGATTTGAATTGTGGATTATCTGGGGATAAGTAATTAGAGAGTGCGTAAGGTAAGCCAGCCAGAATAGTGGCGCGCAAATCCCCCAGGGCGGCTTCCTTGGCAGGTCCATTTGATTTTAAATCCGCTATCCATTCTTCGTTGGTTCTATCTGCCATAATTTGGATATTATAACGCGGTGTACAACAATCGGGTTGTCTTGTTTACTACAATTAATCACCATTTGCGATAGGTTGGCGGTATAGGGTAAGATATTTATGTTTATCCACGTCATTACCTGGGACAGTATATATTCATTTCGACCAAATAAAACAAATTTGAGTGATTAGGAGGAAGTCCTATGGTAAAGGCAATCTGGAATGGAAAGATGTTAGCCGAAAGTGATCAGACGATCGTCGTGGAGGGCAATCATTACTTTCCCCCCGATGCAATCAAAGAAGAATACTTTCATGAGAGCAGCACTCACTCAATCTGCGGCTGGAAGGGTGTTGCCAGTTATTACGATGTCACAGTAGATGGCAAGACGAACAATAACGCGGCCTGGTATTATCCATCTCCGCAGCCAGCTGCTGAAAAGGTAAGTGGATATATTGCATTCTGGCATGGTGTCGATGTTCGTGAGGAGTAAATGATGAGTATTTCTGGGGAAATTCCGGTCCTGACCACACCGCAGATGGCGGAAGTGGATCGCTTGATGATCGACGAGTATCACATATTGTTGATCCAGATGATGGAGAACGCAGGTCGTAATCTGGCTGAGCTGGCCAGGCGAAAGCTTGGTGGGAAAGTTGATGGTCGTTCGATCTCAATTCTTTGCGGGGCAGGAAATAATGGGGGTGGTGGCCTGGTAGCCGCCCGTCATTTAAGTAATTGGGGCGCGGAAGTCAGCGTCAAATTAGCGTTTGACCCGGAGCGCTTGAAGGATATCCCCGCCCACCAATGGCAAATTTTAGAGGTGATAGGGTTGACATCCAACCAAGAACCTGACCTGGGTAATGCAGAATTAATTATTGACGCGCTGATTGGTTATGGTTTGACCGGTGATCCGCGACCACCAGTAGCGGAATGGATTGACCGGGCTAATGATTCCGGGAGGCCGATCCTGGCTTTAGATGCCCCCTCCGGGCTCGACACGACCAGCGGCATTCCAGGTAAACCCTGTATCCAGGCTTCGACAACCATGACCCTGGCTTTACCCAAGACTGGTTTGCTGACTTCACAGGCTAAATCTGTCATCGGCGATTTGTATCTTGCAGATATCAGTGTTCCACCCGAACTTTATCGCCACCTTGGGATTGAGGTTCCCAATTTGTTCGAAAATGACACAATCCTAAAAGTCAACTAAGGAGGGCTTGAAATGGATCGTTTACCACAGGGATCGAAACCAATTGTTGTTTACAGTACGGTTTGATGCCCAGACTGCAAGCGAGTGAAGAGATTCCTCGGTGAACAGCGGGTTCCATACCAAAATATAGATATTGAGGCTGATCCGGAAGCGATGGCTTTTGTGGAGCAAGCCAACCATGGCAAACGCGTCATTCCGACCATGGTATTTCCAGATGGCTCCGTGTTGGTAGAACCTTCAAGCGCAGAGCTGGCCGAAAAATTAGGGTTGAAGACCAAGGCTCAACGCCAGTTTTATGATTCAGTCATCATCGGCAGCGGCCCTACTGGTTTAACCGCTGGTCTTTATATGGGGCGTGAAGGCATGGATACACTGGTGATCGAGAAAGGCGGCCTCGGAGGGCAGGCTGGTATCACCCAGACGCTGGATAATTTCCCTGGATTCGATGAAGGGATTCCTGGTTCTGAGTTCGCGGAACGTCTCGGACGCCAGGCTCAGCGCTTTGGAGTCGAAATTCTTCAAGCTAACGAAGTTGTGACAGTATTTCCGCAGGGGAATTACTGGTGTGCGATCACACAGGATGGCGTCGAATATGGGAGCAAAGCCATGCTGTTAGGTACCGGAGCGCGCTATCGCAAAATGGGGATACCGGGCGAGGATGGTTTGATCGGTACATGTATTCATTTCTGTGCCACTTGCGATGGGGTCTTCTACAAAGGGAAAAAGGTGCTCGTTGTTGGCGGCGGCAACAGCGGATTCGAAGAGGGTTTATTCTTGACCAAATTCGTATCCCAGGTCGACATCGTTGAATACCAATCTCAAGTGGGGGCTAGCCAGATCCTGCAGGATAAGGTTGCTGAAATGCCGAATATGCGTGTGACGGTTAACCATGCCGTGCGAGAGATACGTGGTGAGGACCGGCTCGAAGCGATCATCGTCGAAGACTTATCCACCGGCAAACTAAAAGAATAGCATTACGATGGTGTTTTTGTCTTCATCGGTTTGATGCCTAACAACGACCTGATCCAAGATCAGGTGGAAACAAATCCACACGGATTCATCGCCACAGATAAAACCTTAATGACCTCCAAACCTGGTTTGTTTGTCGCCGGGGATGTGCGAGCTGGCTCTACCAAGCAGGCCGCCTCGGCCGCAGGAGAGGGCGCTACGGCAGCCCTTATGATTCGGGAATACTTAAAAGAAGTTGGTTGATGTGAGAAGTTTGGGGAGATATGGATAATCGCTTGTTCAAAAGTGATTGTTTCTGCCACAGGTTTTTGGGGATCATCGCCAACTGCTATGAGATCGGACTTGATCAATCAAACAAACTTGTTTAAGTAAAAAACCCGGCGCAGGCCGGGTTCTAAAGTTAATCTATGGTTTGGATATCTTCTTCTGGCCAGTCTTTTAATTTCCCCTTAAGTAAATCCAGGTTGAGCTTGTTGGCCACGAATTGGGCTTTATCCCAGGTCTCAAATGCCACCGGGATAGATTTTAATATATATGTGATTGGATAGCCTTTGCGTGTCCGGGTATGAACTTCTCTGCGTACGACTCGAAACGGTTCACATATAATTGGTCTTTTCCAAACAAAGTATTCAGCAGATTGCATAATCCCACCCATCTTCCTATAATTAGGTTGTTACCTAAGCCTCCACTAAAGTTACACTAATCAGTAATCGTTCGTGAATATGAAAACGAACAAATGTGGATTTTGTTACAAACAAAGACGAAAATGGATTATTTTTTACGCGTTTTTTACGCGTGAGAATATTATTTATCAATTGATCACTGGATCCTACGGAATTAATGATGAATATCATTGATAGCTTGATGTGGATTATAATTCTTTGCGATCGTGAAAGAATTCGAAAAAGCATGAGTAAAGGGATAATGTTCCACCGAGGTGAATAGATGATTACCAAAGAACAATTAGCGGAGGGATATGCTCTAAATTTACGCTTGATCCAGATGCAAAGCAAAGGTTTGAGTCACGCTGATAGTCTTACCCAAACTCAATACAATATCAACTGTCTGAACTGGGTGCTTGGGCATATCGCAGTTGGCCGAGATAGTGTAATGCGCCTGGTAGGTGAAGAACCCCTGCTCAGCGAAACTGAAACCGAACGCTATCGGAGCGAGTCAGATCCCATCACCGGGGAGGCTGATGACGTCATTCCCTTAGAACGGTTGCTCGAGATTTTGACCCTTGGCCAGGAGAGAATTAATGTTGGATTTGCACGCCTCACCGAAGTGGAGCTGACCCGGGAAATTAGCGTCGGGGAGCGCCAGGTTCAGCTTGGCACTCGCCTGCACGGTTTTTATTTCCACGATACATATCACACTGGTCAAACTGATCTGCTGAGGCAGATCGCCGGTGCCAACGATAAGGTTATTTAATCCGAGAGGCAAATAGGATTATGCCAGCCGCTCGCTACGGCTAGGCCTTGCCCCAGGTGTTACTGCACCGTGGGGCGTTATTTTTTCATCAAATGGATCATATCACGAGTGATCTATTGA
>JBEQLH010000141.1:5991-7783 GCA_040326075.1 Anaerolineales bacterium | reverse complement strand
CCTGGCGTCCCATGTAGAAAGCGGTTAAAAAGGCTGCAATGATCAAAATCCAATAAACTGGCGGGAAGAGTATTTGCTCCTCCACCAAGATTTCATCCTTAGACCAGAACCCGGCAAAGGGGAAAATTCCGACCAGGGCTAAGGTGCCGATCATATAGACCCAGAAGGTTGTTTTCATGCGGGTGCGTAATCCACCCATGTTGCGCATATCTTGAGGATCGAAATCTCCACTGCCTTTCTTTCCCTTGCCTTCATGTTCCAGATGATGGTGACTGTGTTCAATCCCCAGAATTACTGATCCGGCACCCAGGAAGAGCAGAGCCTTGAAGAAAGCATGCGTCACCAGGTGGAACATACCGGCAGTGTAGGCCCCGATACCGACCGCTGCGACCATGAAGCCCAACTGGCTGATGGTTGAATAGGCGAGAACCTTCTTAATATCAAACTGCCCGACGGCGATCGTGGCAGCAAACAAGGCCGTGATACCCCCGACCAACGCGACAATATTCTGGGCCTGCTGCGCAGACTCGTACAGTGGGTAGGAGCGAGTGATCAAGTAAACACCGGCGGTCACCATTGTCGCAGCGTGGATCAGGGCTGAGACAGGTGTTGGACCTGCCATGGCGTCCGGTAACCAAACATAGAGCGGGATTTGGGCTGATTTTCCGGCTACTCCAACCAACATGAGTAAAGTAATGGCTAATATGACAGTCTCAGCCGCCTGGGATGATTGAGAAAAGACTTCCTCGAAATTGAGGGAACCAAAGGCCCAAAACATAATGAAAATAGCGATGAGCAAACCAAAATCGCCAACCCGGTTGGTTACAAATGCCTTCTTGGCGGCCTGCGAATTACCGGTCCCATCCTTGCCTTTCTCAAACCAAAAGCCAATCAGCAAGTAAGAACACAGCCCAACACCTTCCCAACCAACAAACAACATCAAGTAAGAGTCAGCGCTGACCAAGACCATCATGGCTGCGATGAACAAATTCATGTAAACAAAAAACCGCCTGTATCGTCCTGGATCGTTGTTAAAGCGGACATCATCGTGCATGTAGCCAATAGAGTAGATATGGATCAGAGTACCAACTCCTGCAACCACCAGCATCATCGTCACAGAGAGCGTATCGACCTGGAAAGCCCAGTTTACCTGCAAATCTCCGATGCTTATCCACTCAGCGAGTGGGACAATCGCACCTTCATGATTGGAGAGAAGTGAAACGCCCAGCAGAATAGCAACCACAAACGCCAATCCGGTGGCAGCACTGGCTATCCAACCGATGGCTTTTTCCCCCATCCACTTGCCAAAGATGATATTTATAAGCAAACCAAAGACCGGGATAAGAACAACCAGGGGAACCAATGAGAAGAACTCTGGTCCGGATGAAGCTGCTTCGCTCAGGAACATGTATTAGCTCTCCAAGTCAGCAAGATAAGGTATTCCATAATTTCGCCCATAGTATGTTTGCTAATTCCCATGACTACTGTTTGAGTTCATTCAACTCGTCAACATTAATACTTTGTTTCGTTTTAAATATCGCCACAATCAATGCCAAGCCAACTGCTACCTCTGCTGCAGCGACAGTGATCACGAAAAATACAAACACCTGCCCGCTCAATGTGTCATGCAGTTGTGAAAAGGCTACGAAGGCCAAATTTGCCGCATTGAGCATCAGTTCTATAGACATAAAAATTACTATGGCGTTTCTGCGGATCAAGACTCCGACTGCACCTATGGTGAACAAGATAGCGGAAAGCAGGAAGTAATATGAAACTGGCATGTCTTGTTGCT
>JBEQLH010000141.1:0-5891 GCA_040326075.1 Anaerolineales bacterium | reverse complement strand
GTGAACAAGATAGCGGAAAGCAGGAAGTAATATGAAACTGGCATGTCTTGTTGCTCCCGTCGATCAAAAACAATGCAAATTATCTGCGCAGGCTGAGATCACGATTTTTGGTCCTTTGTCAGGACGATGGCTCCGATCATCGCTACCAATAGAAGTACTGATGTGATCTCAAATGGCAGGAGGTATTCATTGAACAATAAGGTACCAATATCAGAAGGACTCGCATAATCGGCTGCGATCCCCTGGAAGCTCGGCAAGATTCCCTGCTGGAACCCGATTGAATAAATTATGATGCCGGTCTCTATTAAAAGTACTGCACCGAGGAAAATTGCCACTGGCTGCTGCCAGACAAAGGTCTTTTCCTGCCTTAATTGTTCAGCTCCCAGAAGCATGATGACAAACAGGAAAAGAACCATAATTGCTCCGGCATAGACCGTCACCTGGGCCATGGCCAGAAATGGCGAACCGAGCAATAAATAAAAAACGGCGATAGTGGCAAAGTTAATCACCAAGAATAGCGCAGAGTAGACAGCATTGCGGCTGGCCAACATGCTCACTGCTGAAGCCACTGCAATAATCGCCAGGATTAGGAATAATATGAAGTCAGAAGTCATCGCTCACCCAAGTTGATAAGAAAAATACTCATATTCATCATCAAGACTATCAATCAGCAGGATCTTGCATAACCGGGATAGAACGCGTAAAACGACCAGGTTCCACTTGTTGAGGGGTTGGATTCCCATCTTCAGGAACCGGCAAAATCAGCATTTCCTTGGTGTAGATAGCATCCTTGCGGTCGGAAAAAGATAATTCATAATTGTCTCCCAACACGATCGCTTCTGTAGGACAGGCATCTTCACAATAACCACAATAGATACAACGCAGCATATTGATCTCATAGGTGCTGGCATAACGTTCACCAGGTGCGAACCGTTCCTCATCGGTATTCTCGGAGGCTTCGACAAAGATGGCATCAGCTGGACAGGCAGCGGCACATAGTGCACACCCGATGCATTTTTCAAGACCGTTATCATAACGAGTAAGAAAATGGCGACCCTTGAAGCGCCGCTTCACAGGTTCCTTTACTTCGGGATATTGGACCGTCACCGGTCTTCCAAACATCGCCTTGAGGGTGGTCATCAGACCCCGCGCAAGACCTGTAACTACACTCATCCCTAACCTCCAATCAATACCAATATTACTGCAGTAAGGAAAACGTTCGCCAAGGCGACCGGCAACAACACTTTCCAACCGAATGCCATCAACCGGTCATAGCGGATCCGAGGCAGAGTTGCTCTAAGCCAGATCAAAACAAACAGCAGGACCATGATTTTGAAAAATAGATAAAATGGTCCAAGAATGGGCACCTGATCAACGAAGGGACCTCTAAAACCTCCCAGGAACAAGGTCGCGCCGATGGCACTGACAGCGATCATCTTGACATATTCAGCCATGAAGAACAAGGCAAATTTCATACCTGAATATTCAGCATGATATCCAGCAGTTAATTCCTGCTCAGCTTCCGGCATATCAAACGGCGCCCGGTTCACCTCAGCGACCGAGGCAATAAAGAAGATTAAAAATCCAATCGGTTGGTAGATGATGAACCAGACCGGATTCTGGGCTTCGACGATTTGTACCAAACTCATCGAACCGGCGATCATGATGGGTCCGATAAGAGCCAACCCCAACGCCAGTTCATAGCTGACCATCTGCGCAGATGAACGCATGCCACCCATCATGGCGTATTTGTTGTTCGATGACCAGCCTGCTAATACGATCCCATATACTGAAATCGAGGCGATCGAAACAAGGTAAAGGACACCCACATTGATGTCGGCGATGTAGAGTGGAATTTCACGACCAAACAAAGTAATCGAGGTTCCCCAGGGGATCACAGCCATGATAACCAGGGCTGGGAATACTGTAATAATTGGTGCAAGTAAGAACACAATCCGGTATGCTTGAGCAGGAATCAGTTCTTCTTTAAAAATCAACTTTATCCCATCTGCTGCAGGTTGAAGCCAGCCTGATGGACCAGCCCGGTTAGGACCGATGCGGATTTGAATACGAGCCAACGCTCTACGTTCATAAAATGTAAGATAGGCGAATCCCGCAACGCAAAATAACAGCAGAATAACGGCTTTGACTGTCCATTCTAAGATTAGAAAAAGATCCATGAAGATATCCTGTTACTTCACTGCCTGTTCTACGATGGCAATTTCCACCGGGGCCGGTTCGTGGATGGGAATGCCCATACTGCGCGGAATGAGAACCACCTCCTGTGGGATCGTCTCGTCCATGTGAGCGACGACCAAAACCTCAACCCCGGAAAGGTTCAGACGCATTTGTGCTCCTTCCGAAATCCCTAATGGAGCAGTTGTTTGAGGATGAACAAGGACGTAAGGCTCTGGGATTCGTTGGTGCAGCAAAGCAGCATGCACTACGGTCTGTCCCCGATCATAAAGGATCGTAATCGGGATAGCGATCAAGTCATCCCCTTCATTGGTTTTGGATTCGGAAAGCTGCACCGCGGCCAAAGACACCTGTTCGCCTCTTTGAGCAGCTGGCTGCAGCTCAAAGCCTAGCCCTTGAGAATTTTCATACGATGTCCCACCATAGTAAACATCTGCTTGACCGATGGTTGGCCACTGCTCAACTACAGCAGAGACTTTTGCATATGAAACTTCTGAATAATCTGGAACCTGTTCGGCTATCTGGTCCATCACGTGAACCGGGGTGCGATGCTCCAATTCGATCTCAGCTCGTTGACCAATTTGAGCTGTGATGGAAAAATCAGGCAGAGTTTGGGGACGTTCTTGAACTGCGGTAAAGAATCGCTGCACACGCCGCTCACCGTTGGTCAGGGTGCCCTCACGTTCAATGAAAGATTGAGCTGGGAGCACAACATCAGCCAATTTCGCCGTCTCAGTTAAGAATAGTTCCTGCACAACCAGGAAATCAGCTGAATTTAGTGCATCCACCAGAGCTGGATCGTCTCCAGCGGGATCAGCAGCAGCAATATACAATGATTTTTGAGAACGAACCAATTGCTCCAGGTCATCAGCTGGTTGAAAACCCATATCCCAGGCGCCCTGAGTGTTGGCGCGCGGCCACACTCCGATCAGTCCATTATTAGCCTTACCAATATGATCTGTGCTGATTAGAAAATTGGCACAGGCCTGAGATAATTGACGGGAGGTCTGCAATCCAGTGCCTTCACGCCCAAACAGGATGATGGCATTTTCGGCATCAGATAATGCCTTTGCGGCTTCCTGAATTGGCTTGGACCGTTCAAGATCACGAAACTCTGGGGGGAGATCAGTGCCTTTAGTGGATAATGAATTGATCATCGCCGAAACGAGAGCCGCTTCGGCACCATACGGATATCTCAAAACCTGATCAGCGTAGCGTTCAATCTTGGTATAACGGGGGTTAGCGACGATCAGTTTGGCGCCGCGATCAACTGCCTGCTTGATGCGCAGCCAATAGATTGGTGCCTCTTCTATTAAATCGCTGGCGACAACAAAAATTGCAGTCTCCGGTCCCAGATCGGAGAAATTTGTTCCCTTGCCGACACCAACCTGGGCAACTAAATCACCACCTGCCATCTCTGAGTAGAGCGCAGTCTTACCATTTAAATGTGCTGTAACTGAACGGAGATTGAATAGATCTTCATTTGATAATCGTCCGCTCGCCAGGGTCAGCAAGTCTGAACCAGAATCTTTGAGGCGTCCAGCGACCAGATCGAGCGCCTCATCCCAGGAGGCAGGCGTCAATTCTCCATTCACCCGCACAAGGGGTTCAGTCAAACGATCCTGGCTGCTTGCATAATGGTGAGCAAAACGTCCTTTATCACAGATCCAAATTTCATTCACCCATTCATTCTGACGCGGAAGAACTCGCTTTACAACAAAATCACCACCGGATTTATGCTCACGGCGTACATTTAATGTCAGGTTGCAACCCACTGGACAATGGGTGCAGATCGATGCTGCTGCTTTCATCTCCCATGGACGGGCTCCAAATCGGAAATCGCTGGTGGTCAAAGCACCAACCGGGCAAATATCGGTTGTGTTTCCCGAAAAATATGAATCGAAGCCTGGTTCCGAATAGGTGACAATCTGTAAGGAGCGGCCGCGCTGTTCAAACCCGATCACGGCATCATCCACGATCTCATCCTGGAAACGAACACAACGACCACACTGGATGCAGCGCTCTCGATCCAGATAGATCAGATCTCCCAGTGGAAGATGCTTGAACAGATGTTTCTTTTCATCGTACAGGAACCGGCTTTTACCAGAACCGAACTCCATAGTCAGGTTTTGCAGTGGGCATTCCCCGCCTTTATCACAGATTGGACAATCCAATGGGTGTGAGGTGAGCAGGAACTCGATGATATCCTTGCGGGCTCTGACGACTTCGTCGGTGAAGCCGCGCACTTCCATTCCCTCAGAGACAATGATAGTGCAGGCAGTCTCCAGCTTGGGAGCAAATTGGACCACCAGACTACCATCTTCATTGCGGTTAAATTCGCCAGTCTCCCGGTTCATTTGCGGACGACCGACCTCTACCAGGCACATACGGCACATCCCAACTGGCTCCATCTTGGGATGGTAGCAAAACACTGGGATGTCCACTCCGGCGCGCTTGGCCGCGTCCACAACCAGGGTGCCTGCTGGCGCCTGGACCTCTTTCCCATCGATCACTAGGTTAATCAATTGACCCATATTCGCTCCGTCGATCACGGCAATCGCTTTGAGCGCGCTCGTTCTGTTCAACCAGCTACAAGAAGATCTCTTTAACCTTGAATCAAGAATCTACAGTCTCATCATCAGGATTGGTTTCTGAGACCTTCATCCGAAAATCTGATTCGAAGCGTTCAATTCCAGAATTGACCGCTTCAATTGAGAACTCACCTAAGGCACACAAACATTTACCTTTGATCTGCTCTGCGACATCGTTGAGCAATTCGACGTCGCTCCAGGACGCATCTCCATCATGGATTCGATCGATAATGTGGCGCATCCAATAAGTACCTTCCCGGCACGGCGTACACTTACCACATGATTCGTGGCTGAAGAAATACAGCGTTTTATACAACACCCAATCGATGCTCACCGAATCATCAATCACAATAATTGAAGCGGAACCTAATTGAGCACCAACATTAGGGACACTCTCGTAATCCATGGGTGTATCGAGCGCTTTCTCATTGGCGATGATCAAGGATGAGGAAGCACCAGCTGCCATTATGGCTTTGACCTGCCGGCCATCAGGTATCCCACCACCATGATCGAAAATTAATTCACGAAAAGTTGTACCCAGGGCAAGCTCGTAATTACCGGGTTTGTTTACATTCCCTGAGAGACTGAATATCTTGGGACCAGTGCTTTGTTCTGTACCAATAGAGCTGTACCAATCAGAACCGCGAGAAACGATAAGTGGCACATTGGTCAGGGTTTCGACGTTGTTGACGACAGTTGGTTTTCCAAATAACCCATAAGATGGCGGGAAAGGAGGCCGCAGGCGAGGTTGCCCAAGCTTTCCCTCCATGGATTCGAGCAAAGCAGTCTCTTCCCCACAAATATAAGCACCCGCACCCAGGTGGGTGAAGATGCGCAGGGAATAATCTGTATCGAAGAGATTATCACCCAAAATACCAGCTGCTTCGAGCTCGGCGATCTGCTGGTCCAGAGTCTCTGCAATCTGCCAGAACTCACCACGCAGGTATATGTAAGCCTCGTTAGCCTGAATCGCGAAGGCAGCCAGGGCGATGCCTTCTAAAAATTGGAAGGGGTTACCTTCCATAATCTCACGATCTTTAAATGTGCCCGGTTCCGATTCATCCGCATTGGCGACAACATAATGGGGCCAATTTTCATTATCGA
>JBEQLH010000021.1:0-23370 GCA_040326075.1 Anaerolineales bacterium | reverse complement strand
CTCACCCATACCCGGCGCCACAAGCGGCGCTTGTGAACCTCACTCCAGATGTGGCGCATTTCTGCAGAACCATAACGCCAGGAATACGGGGAGAGATAATTTTCATGATTGTTCATACTCACCTTTCCTTTCTTTAATCACCAGGAGTATTATACTTATATGATCAGTGCCGGAACAGCAACCTGCTCTGAAACGCGCTATTTTGTAATTTGCATAAACTAGTGATGATGGCTATAATCAAAAAGATGTCATCGAATTCATCACCCTGAAAACCAGATAAAAACACGCTGATCACGATAACTCGAAAGGAGCTAATTTCTTGTTCGAGCACAGGATTGAAGATAGAAACCAGAGATGAACACCAACCAGAGTAATAATTCGGAAGATATATCCCTCCAGAAGGGTACCAGGTTATCTGATCGCTACCTGATCCAGGAGACGATCAGCGCCAGCCCGATAAGCACAGTCTATCAGGCCCGCGACCTGCTGTTCCCCAACGTGGTCAAGCTGGTGGCGGTTAAAGAGATGGTCAACCCTGCTCCCGACTCCGTGGATCGGGAAACGAAAGTGAAGAACTTTGAACGCCAGGTAAATCTATTGGCGACACTCTCTCACCCATCTGTTCCGCACATATTTGACTACTTTACCCAGGGGAGACACTCTTACTTAGTCCTGGAATACATCCAGGGAGAGACTCTTGAGACAATCCTGAGCAATTCATCTGGATTCCTCCCTACGGAACAAGTCATCCAATGGGCAATTGGCTTATGCGAGGTCCTGCAGTACTTACATTCTCACCAACCTGAACCGGTCATCTTCCGAGATTTGAATCCGTCAAACATCATTCTAGATCAACATAATCATTTAATGTTGGTCGATTTTGGGATCGCCCTCACCTTTCAAGAGCAGAGTGATGGCCCTTTGACCAGCACACAGGGGTATTCACCACCTGAACAATACCAGGGAGAAGTAAGCAACCAGGTGGATATTTATTCACTGGGGGCGACCATGCACCACCTGCTGAGCGGGCAAGACCCTCATCTGGAGCCACCATACTCCTTTGCGGAACGCCCAATTAGACAGATCAATCCGGACGTTTCTCCGGACTTGGAAGCCATTATAGCGACCGCAGTTCAACACCAGGCTTCTGACCGCTACCAGAGTGCAGACGAGATGAAATCAGCTTTGCTGGAGATGATCGGCAGATCAGATTCAAGGCAGCTCTCACCACAGTTCAATGCCGTCATTCCGATTCCTGACAACACCATCCAACCTTTGTGGACATTCACCTGTGCAGACGAAATCCGGGGCAGCGCCACTTGCGATCGGGGGATAGTATATATTGGTTCTTATGATAACTATCTGTATGCCCTTAACATTGAGTCAGGGAAAATGCACTGGAAATACCAGACAGAAGGAGGCATTGTCAGTCGTCCGGCTATCCTCAACGATTCAGTATTTATCGGTTCAGAGGACAACCGCTTACATGTAATCTCCAGGCGCTCAGGATCGCTGCTGTGGACATATTACACCAAAGGACCGGTGAGATCATCACCATTTGCTGCCCACGGGCACATATTCTTGGGTTCGGATGACTGGGCGATTCATGCGATCAATATAAATGGTGGGCGAGGAATCTGGCAAATTGAGACCAGCTCTGAAGTTCGCTCAACCCCATTCGTCGCCCAGGATGCTGTCTATGCGGGAAATGAATCTGGTGAATTCTACTGCCTGGATTTTCGAGGGGGAATAAAATGGCGCTACAAGACCAAGCGGGCAATCACCTCTTCTCCTACGATTGCAGATAATCTGGTCCTCTTCTGCTCTCTCGATTCTCATCTTTACGCCCTGGATGCAAAATCTGGTTACCTGGTGTGGCGCTTCAAGATGGATAGAGGATCAATCTCATCACCTTGTGTGGCCGATGGGCTTATCTTTACCGGGTCCATCGATGGTAATATATACTGCATCAACCTGAATTCTGCGAAAGAAGTATGGCGTTTCCAGACTGAGCACCAGATTACTGGTTCACCAATTGTTCTTGCAGACAGGCTTTATTGTGGCTCTGTAGATGGAAATCTATACTGCCTGGATCATCAGACAGGCCAGTTGCGTTGGAAATTCAAAACCAACAATCCCATTACCGCCACTCCTGCTGCCCAAGATGATATGATCTTTATCGGTTCAACTGATAACCAATTCTACGCACTCCCGGCAGATGCGTCAGGTTAGTTTTTATCCCAGCAGGATTATTATGAGATATTACAAGTGTCAAATTTCTTAATGCATATCTTGGGGAGCAAAGGCGAGACGGAGAGCGGAGGAGCCAGCGAACAAAGGACCTCTGATTTGCCAACTCAACCAAATACATCTTCCATCAACAGCGACTCCAGCCCGAATTCCAGCAATAATTCAACCCGCTTCACCGTTGGTCTTATAAATTCAATCGGATTGCAGCGCGAACATAACGAAGATGCATTGTTCGCCATGACCACTTATTTGATCAGCGATGATTCCAGCCTGCCATTTGGTTTATATATCCTTGCAGACGGAATGGGAGGTCACGTATATGGCGAAAAAGCGAGTGAGATGGCGATTCACGCCATGGCCAATGGTGTACTTACAAAATTACTGCCAGCTATCCAGGATGGTTCTGGAGGAAACTCTGCAGATAATATTCAAGTCATCATGAAAGAGGGCGTACTGGCTGCCCACCAGGCGATTATTGAGGGAGCACCAGGTGGCGGCTCAACACTCACCGGCATCCTCCTGCTTCGTGACCAAATGACCATCGCCCATATCGGTGATAGCCGTGCCTACGCAATCGATACCCAAGGTAATGTAAATCTCCTGACCACAGACCACTCACTGGTTAAACGCCTTGTAGATTTGGGCCAGATCACTACCGACGAAGCCGCGATTCATCCACAGCGGAATGTGCTCTACCGCGCTCTTGGTCAGGCAGAAATGGTTGACCCAGATTTGATCAGCACGCCGATCCCAGAATCCGGATACCTTGTGCTCTGTTCTGATGGCCTTTGGGGTGTAGTACCTGATGATCAGATGACAAATATAATTTCATCCGCTATTTCCCCTCAAAAAGCCAGCCAAACTCTCCTTGAAGCCGCCAACGCAGCTGGAGGACCAGACAATATTTCTGTGATCGTCATTGAAATATCAAATTGAACTGCTCTAATCCGGAATAATCACATGACCATCAATTTCATTCAACAGGAAATCTCTTTATGTCTATAACGGTAATTATCCACATCCTAAATTCTGAACCTATCCTGGCTGAGATTGATGAACTACCCGCGCCAGCCGATAATACTATTACCTTGCGTAATCCCAGACACATCGATGGCAAGGACATCAATTACATCCAGGAGCAAGTCTCCACTGTTATCTGGCCGATTGAGAAGATCAACTTCATCGAAATCATGCCCGGTGAAGAAGAAGATGAAGACATCATTGGATTTGTGAGGGAGTAATCAATGCAAGATAGTTTTAAAGATCGTCGAATTTTGATTGTTGATGATGAAGAACGAATGGTTCGCTTCATCAGGTTGAACCTGGAACATGACGGATTTCAAGTCTTTGAGGCATTCAATGGGAAACAAGCGATCGACAAAATCCGCAGCAACCTGCCCGATTTGGTTCTACTCGATGTGATGATGCCGGACATTGATGGATTTGAAGTACTCGAGATGATCCGCGAATCAAGCACGGTGCCCGTGATCATGCTCACAGCTAAAGGCGAAGAACAAGATCGGGTACACGGACTAGAATTAGGGGCGGATGATTACATCACCAAACCCTTCAGTCCGCGGGAATTGGTAAGCAGAGTCCGGGCAGTGCTGCGCAGGACAGAAATGTCAGGCGTCAGCACGCATGGCCTGATCGAAGTCGATGAGCGGTTAAAACTTGATTTTGGCCGGCATGAAGTTTGGGTGGAAGATAAATTGGTCAAACTTCGCCCAACCGAATATCGCTTACTCTACCATCTGGTGCAGAATGCTGGATGGGTGCTGACTCACGATCAAATACTGACTAAAGTATGGGGTTACGAATACCGCGACGAACCGCATTATGTCAGGTTATATATCAACTACCTGCGGCAAAAGATAGAAAAAGATCCAGCAAATCCGGTTTATATACTCACAGAGCGCGGTGTTGGTTACAGGTTTATTGATTTCCAACGAGATAAGGCGCTCTTAGAACAATAAGTCCTGCCGAGAGGTGCCGTCCGGACTTTTTCGATCGGCAGCCAAGATACAACAAGTTTGATCCTTCGACATAATTCAGACCTTGCCAGTCGATTAACTCTGGGCTATACTCCCCCGCAGAGGTTAGCCAATCAATGACAAAGCAACGCATTTTGTTGGTAGACGATCATGAGGTAGTCCGTTTGGGTTTAAAATCCCTATTGGATCGACATCCAGAATTTGAGGTAGTCGCCGAAGCCGGGACCGCCCGCGAGGCGGTCGAAAGAGTGGCAACATATACCCCCGATGTGGTTGTCATGGACATTCGTTTACCTGGTGGTTCAGGTATCGAGGCCTGCGAGGAAATCTCCAACAATTATCCCGATACGAAGGTCATCATGTTGACCTCATACGCTGAAGACGAGATGCTGTTCTCGGCCATCCGGGCCGGTGCATCCGGATATGTATTAAAGCAAATCGGTGGCGAAGACCTGGTCAGAGCAATTGAGGCGGTTGGTCGTGGAGAAGCATTATTGGATCCTGCAGTGACACAGCGAATCTTCCAGGAAGTCCGTAAAGCTGCCAAAGAGGAGGAAGCATCTGCCTTCTCTGCCCTTACCCAACAGGAAAGACATGTACTTCTGCTGGTCTCTGAAGGTAAAACCAATCGTGAGATCGCCAAAGCGCTCTTCCTGGGAGAGGGTACTGTTCGCAACTATGTCAGCAGCATTCTCTCGAAATTGGGGGTGAGCAATCGCGCCGAAGCCGCAGCCTATGCAGTAGAACACAATTTGAGAGACTATCTCTGACCCTCTTTTCCGTTATTGTATTAAGCCTTATGGAATATCAAAATTCACCCCGAATTAAACCTTCGGGGTGAATTTTGGTAATCAGAAGTCCATGAGCAATTTCCAGCAACAATTGACTCTGTAATGAAAAAATGCTATAATATGGCGTACAACGACGTATTGGGGAACGTACTATACAGACCCCTTTGTGTCTAAACCAAAATAAGGAAAATAAGTATGCCTGAAATAATCCAGGACTATTTACCTCTGACCGAGACCACGTTCTACATCTTGCTCAGCATGGCAGTGGAACGGAAACATGGCTATGCCATAATCAAAGATATGGAGGCACTCAGCAAGGGTCGAGTCGTGCCAAGCACCGGTACCCTGTACGGAGCGCTCAGCCGCCTTCTCGACCAGGGTTTGATCGAAAGAGTAGCAGAGGAAAACCCGGAGGAGGTCGGCAGGCCACGTAAGTTCTACTCCCTGACCAAATTTGGCAGCAAGTTGCTTGAGGCGGAGATGGAGCGGCTGCGATCTCTGGTCGTAACTGCCGAACAGCGCACAGCACTAAACATGGAGTGAAGCGCGTGGAAAAGAGATTGGTTGGATTGTATAAACGCTTGCTGGTCTATCTACCGCAAAATTTTAAGGACAAATTTGCCGAAGAAATGGAAACGGTCTTCACAGGGCGGATACGAGAGGTGGGGTCCCGTGGACGCAGAGCGATGATCCGACTGTTCATTGGTGAGCTGCTGGCTCAACCTGGGCTGTGGCTCCTGGCGTACCAACGGGAGAGGAGAGTTCTCAAAATGAATGGTTCACAAGTAAGCACCATGTCCAACGAACAAGCCTCCTGGAAAGCAGCCATCGCAGCAGTCCTGCCGCTTGTATGTTTTCCCTTACTTTTTCTCAGTTACGGAGCTATACGCGATCTGTTGTACGCTGCCCATTTGGACTCCTTGTTTGTCATCCTAATGACCGATGTCACAACATTTGGCATATATATACCCTTCTACCTGCTGCTGCTTTTTGGCTTTCTGTTTGCCTGGCTGAGAGATTTCCCCCGCTGGTCGTACACTTATCTTGGCTGGTTAATGATCATTCTCATTTCAGGCTTAGGCATCTCGGAATTAAACGACCCATACCTGAAATACCTGAAGCTGATTTGGGGGCCTTTCCTGGTAGCGCTGCTGATCGCCGTCCTGCTCAATCCAACAATTAAACCTCTGAAAGCTCTTTGGCGCAGCTGGCTGTGGGATTGGACCCTGGCCAGCTTCATGCTGTTTAGTATTCTGGAATTCATGGTCGTGTTATCGTTCGACGAGATGCCAGGTCCATCGGTGTCAGGAGTTTTCTGGCAAGGTCTGGCGGTTGCAGTGCTGGTGGGCGGCGCCTTGTGGTACATGCGCGCATCTGGCCGGGGCAGACGTATTCTAATCTTACTGGGCAGCTCTGCGCTGAGTATTGCCATCACATTTGGAGTGAACGCTTACTACTGGCATAATTACCCAAAGCCGAATATTCAATTCCCGATAGACGGTTACACCATGATCACTCAGGGAATGAATTTCATGCTGGTGGTATTCGCCTTTCTGCTGGCTCCAGCATTACTTTCAGCAACATTGAACCGTATATTTCCCAAGCAATTGACCGGTTAAAACTGGTTAGCAGATCCTATTAATTCAGAGACGAATTATGAACCTCATACCAACAATCTGATTTGAGGTGAATCAGTTCGTTTGTTCAATAGGGGAATTCCCATCAAAAACAGTTCAACCAAAACTATACAACCTCTTCCCTACAATCAGGACAGGGACACAACTTCCGCAAGAAATTCCAGCTATAGATACCATAATGGTGTCCATCCTCCCATACGGGAGTGATTCCATAAGTGCCTACTGCTTCCACATTTACCAGGCGGGTAGCTGGTGTGTCTTCCTCAGCAATTAGAAATAATTCAGGCTCAGGATCACCACCCATGTTCTCATGCCCCCCACGGCACTCGGCACATGGGCAAGCTTTGCGCAATAATGTAAAAGGAATCTCACTCATATGACCATCATTCCAATTGACCATCATGATCCGCTTTTGGCGGTCGGCAGTTATCCCAACCGGTTTTAGAGTATCCATTTAGTTTATATACCTCAATAAAATGTTGAATGTTTTGTCTTCCAAGATAATTTGCAGAATTAATTAAGGGTTTTGTACTATCCTCAAATAATTAACCACTGCCCACCCCTGGCGAGATTCATCGAATGGTCCCTCGAGGTGCCACCAGGTAAAACCATCCACCTGTTGTGGTCCATCCTGAACCAGGAAAACCTCAGCCTCCAGGCCCAACAAACGCACATCACGATCGAGACCTGGCCCAGCCCGCAGCCGTAAACCATCACCACCAGTCCCGGTGACCTCTACAAAAGCCCCAATTGAAATATCCCCGGGAGGAGGCAGCGGAAGGCCCGTCGCCACCGGCGTTATCACCTCGGTTGGAGTGGAGGTGGGGACAATTTGAGTTGCGGTCGGTAAGGTAATAACAGTGATATCCGCAAGCTGGTTATCACCGGATGTTTGGGGGGATCGGGTCCAATTTAATAACAGCAGCGTAGCAATAAGCAAGGCGATTCCAAACCCCAAAGCACCAAATATTATCCAGGGGTCCAAGAAAAAATTAATCAATTTCCGCATTACATTTTAACCAGCCTGATGTATATTAATCAATCAGGAAGAATCCCAATGCCAAAATGATATAAATCGTGAGCAGCTCAGCCCCCTCCAACCAGTTCGATTCGCCATCTTCAGAAACAAAGGCTGTGATCAACACGCCTGCGGTCAAAGCGATCAACTCCAAAGGATTAAATATCAATTGCATTGGGTTGCCAAAAATTAGACTGATGAATACAAGTACCGGAGCAACAAACAAAGCAATCTGCAAACTCGAGGAAACGGCGATCTCAACACTGAGATCCATCTGGTTGTTGGCCGCCACCTTGACCGCAACCAGATGTTCCGCGACATTGCCGATTAGTGGGATGAAGATAATACCGATGAAGAATTCTGAAATACCTAACCCAGCCATCACCGGCTCTACCGCCTGGACGAGGAGTTCACTGGCCAGCACAACTCCAGCTGTCGCCAGCGCCAGGATAATGATTGCTTTTCGAACTGACCAGGCTGGCTTGTGGACGATTTCTTCAACGGACTTGTGTGAAAGGGGAGCCCCTTCGTACTTGAAGCTATAAAGCAATGCCAGACCATACAGGATGATCATAACCAACGCGGTGCCAATGCTGAGCGCTTCTACCCGGATTGATTCCGAGTTACCGATATAGCCGCTGAATATGGAAGGGATCAGTAAGGTAATAACTGCCAGTACGAGCAGGACCGCGTTGCGGCTTGCCTGGCGACGATCGAAGGATTGGATACCGTGACGCACTCCCCCAACCAACATTGACATTCCCATCACCAAAAGCAAGTTCCCCAAGATCGAACCAGTGATAGAAGCTTTTACCAGCTCTAACAAACCTTCCCGAATGGCAACAATGGCTATGATCAACTCTGCGGCATTCCCCAGGGTGGCATTCAACAATCCCCCGATGCGCGGGTTTGTGTGGGCAGCAAGAGTTTCGGTGCCTTCCCCGATCAGGGCAGCCAATGGGATCACAGCCAGCGCTGAAAAGGCAAAAACCCAGATTGGCCCCCAATGAAGGTATTCAGCGAGGTACGCAAGAGGCAGAGCCAATAAAAGTATCAGTATTGGTTTACGTATGATAAATAAAAAGAATGATTTCATTGATTACACCTCTGCTCAATTGGTTGCATTATGCAACAATGATTTTGACGCCTGATCAGGGATCAAAACCTTCAGGAGCCGGGGGAGCACTTCGATAGTCACCTGCTCGCCTCCAATCTCTGGCTCCCCATCCATCTGGATGTAAATCGGCGAATCCGATTCCATTCTTATCTTCTGGAACGGCAAGCACTGAACTCGATCTGAATTGACATGCTGTCCAGACCATAAAGACCAGACTTGTTGAAGGATATGCTCCAGACTCGTCCCATCAAATAACCATAAGTCCATCAGGCCATCGTCCAGCACCGCCTGTGGAGAAAGGGTTGCCAATCCACCAGCATATAAACGGATATTGCTGACCTCCGCCAACATGAATTGGCCCTCCATAATGTGATCATTTGTAATAACCCGTAGATTTATCCCAGACCATCGACTGGCGCTCCAAACTACGTCAGCTGCATAGCGCACTATGGTGAAGTTCTTTTGCCATTGTTTTCTGGGCTCGATGCGGTGAACGATAAACGCATCCAGGCCAACGCCTGCCCACAAGAGGAAATACTTATCATTACACAATCCGACATCCACAGATTGAATCGAACCGCGAGCCAAACGGTGAGCGCTTTCTTCTAATGCCGACCATCTCGTCAAACTCAACCCAGGCAGTCCCAGCTCTTGCGCCCATACGTTGGAAGTGCCCGCAGGAAGAACTCCTAATGCAGTTTCTGTTCCTACTAGACCAGGAAGAGCTTTGTTGATAGAACCATCACCACCGACGATGATGATTGAGTCCAAATTCTCCTGGACTGCTTGACGAGCAAGGATTGGAATATGGCTGCCATCAAGGGTCGTTTCAATTTCCACACCCCAACCATACTGCTGAAAAACCCTCGCCGCGCGCTCGGTCAATATCCTGGAAGGATAGCGACCAGCCACGGGGTTATATATCAGTAAGGTATGATGCATAGAATAAAGGAGTTCAACTCTTTCTGCAAGTTGACATGGCAGGTCAACAAATGCTACCACATTGATTTCTTTTCAAGTGAGTCAAACCGCTCAAGACGAAATGATTTTACTCGAATTTAGAAGATCTATGAGTGGTACAATTCCGATAATCTGCCCATCTAATCAAGCTTATGTCTGAATCCCAACTGCTGAGTAATCGCTACCAGATCGAAGAGACCCTGGGAAAAGGGGGAATGGCTGTCGTGTACCGGGCTCAGGATCTGACCCTGGAACGCACAGTCGCGATTAAAGTCCTGCGACAGAATTACTCCAGGGATCCAATTTTTCGTGAGCACTTCAGGGAGGAAGCGAAAGCTGCGGCAAATCTATCTCATCCAAACATTGTCACCGTTCATGATTTTGGTTTTGACGCCGATCGATTATTCATCGTCATGGAATACGTTCCTGGCACCGATCTCAAGCAGCTGATGGAAGAAGAGAGACAAATCGATGTCGAACGAACTTTAGTCTTGATCGGTCAAGCATGCGCTGGAGTGGGGTACGCTCATCGCGCTGGACTTGTGCATTGTGATATCAAACCCCAAAACCTGCTTATCACCCCTGACGAACGCCTGAAAGTGGTCGATTTCGGAATCGCCCGAGCCTTTGCATCAATTAATCCTGGTGAAAAAAGGGATATTGTGTGGGGTTCACCCCATTATTTTTCACCGGAACAAGCATCTGGAACCGCCCCGTCGCCTGCCTCAGATGTCTATTCTTTAGGTGTGATCATGTATGAGATGATCACCGGGCAGCTCCCTTTCACTGCTCCTACCTCCAACGAGTTGGCTCGAATGCACCGTCAGGAACTTCCAAAGGCTCCTCGGGACCTAAATCCAGCCATCACCCCAGAATTGGAACAAATCCTGCTTAAAGTGCTGTCTAAAGAACCAGCAGCTCGCTACCGCACTGCTGACCAATTTGGTAGGGTGCTGACATCCCTGCAAATGAATCCCCCCATGGTTGAAGAAGCGACTGCGGTAGGAACTAGCAGCATTGCTATTGCCCCTGGAACAACACAACCTTTTGGAGCCGCTACTGCCGCGCCAGCAGCTGAGGTAATTGAAAAGAATAAGAATCCTTTTGAAATCGATTGGATAACGATATTATTAGCATTGCTGGCGTTGACAGCGGTGGGTGGTCTGGTGCCGTTCTTCCTGTGGGTTTACTTTGTATTTAATCCCCCGATCCGGTAGGATGGTGAAAATATCGAGGCAAACCAACCCTTGCCATATCCCAATCCCCCGGGTATCATTCGCATGCAGAAAGGGTCTACAGGATAACAATTTAAATGAAAATCACGGCTCGACCGTGATTTAATTTCATCTAAAAACGCTAATCGTACTTAGGAATGGATATACTTTAAAATTCTAGTTAGTTTTCACTAAGGTACGAATGCACTTTGTGCACATTACTTTGCGAACTTTACGCCCTTCTTCGTAAACAGTCACATTTTGAAGATTTGGACGGAAAGTGCGGGGAGTGGCCTTTTTGGACCAGGGACGATTTCGACCGAAGGTCGTCTTCTTCCCACAATTCTGACATTTTGCCATCTGACCTGATCCTTTCTGGACAATTATTACCCAGCGAAGGTGCGAACAAGGAGTTATTAGCGTCCCAAATGATCCGCGAACCTTCGATTTTTGAATGCCCAACGTCTATTTATTCAGCTCAAACCTTACCTCGAGCCGAGCAATATTACCACAAATCGTATCTCCTTACAAGTTAAGTTGTTAAAACTATAGAGGATAATTATGACCGGAGAAACAACCCCTATCGGCAGCATCCATGTCTCCCCCCGAGCAGTGGCGACCATTGCCTACCAGGCAGCCCTTGAATCATATGGTGTCGTTGGCCTGGCTTCCAAGAATTTAATCACCGATTTGACCAATGTTTTAGTCAAAGATCCAACACAGGGGGTCGAAGTTCACTATGACGGTGAAAACATCATCATTGACATGTACATCGTGATCGAATATGGAACGAGAATTAAATCCGTCGCCAGCAGCGTCGCAAATACAGTCAAGTTTCATGTTGAGAAAGCGCTTGGGATGCCGGTAAACCAGGTGAATGTTCACGTCAGCGGATTGAGGATCAGCAGCTTTGATTAAATTGGCATGAACCAACCCCATTCGGACGCGATTTAATGATTATGGATGCGCAAGAGACTTATATCAGTCGGCGGCAGGATAGATTCCGCAAAGCACCCCTTGACGGACAGGCACTAAAAACATTAATTTACGCTGGATTAACCTGGTTGAGGACGAACCAGGAGACGGTAAATGCTTTGAATGTATATCCTGTTCCTGATGGTGATACCGGGGTCAACATGGTGCTCACCATGCAGGCTGCCTACGATGAAATCGCTGATTCACCAGAACAGAACTTTGGGAAAATGATCCATGTCGTGGCACACGGTGCATTAATGGGCGCACGCGGAAATTCGGGAGTGATCCTCTCTCAAATATGGCGAGGTTTAGCACGTGGTTCTGATGAAATTGAGGTTCTGGATGGACGATCCCTGGTCAGCGCCTTCGCCGAAGCACGCGATACTGCATATAAGGGTGTGGTGCGCCCTGTGGAAGGAACTATTTTAACTGTCGCTAAAGACGTCGCAAGCGCTGCAGAAAATATCCTGGTTGAGACAGACGACCCAATTAGGATCCTGGATCACGTGGTCGGCGAAGCAGACGAATCCGTGGAAAGGACCCCGGATTTACTGGATGTATTAAAAAAAGCTGGAGTAGTCGATGCAGGCGGGAAAGGTCTCTTCTTCATCCTGGAAGGGATGCTGCGTTACATTAATGGTCAGCCTCTGGATACACCTTTAGTCACAGTCCAGCCTCTCTCTGAAATGGTGCTTGAAGACACACTTAAGACCATCGAACCAGGTCAGGAATTCGAGGTTGTTGTGGATTTCCGGCCGGACAATCCATTGGATCTTAAAGAATTTTACAGTGATCTTGAGGAAATGGGTACTTCAATCCAGGTCGGTGAAGGAGAGGGCCTCTACCGCATGCACATCCACCTCCTGACCGAAAAACTGTACGAACCAATCGAATACACCAGGTCCCTTGGTACTGTCATCAAAGCCTCCATGGAAAACCTGGTCGAACAGATGGATGAGATAGAAAGTAGAGCCCGGAGAAGCCAGGTAGACGTCTCGCCGGTTGAAAAAGACCAGATCGCGGTCATTGCAGTATCTCCTGGTTATGGTATCTCCCTCGTTTTCGCCAGCCTGGGTGTGGCAGGCATTGTGGAGGGTGGGCAAACCATGAATCCCAGCACAGAGGATATCATGAATGCATTTGAAAACCTGCCCACAAATAAAGTTGTTATCCTGCCCAACAATAAAAACATAATCATGGCAGCCAAATCAGCTGCGGAGTTAACTGTAAAGAATGTGGCTGTGATTCCTACCCGCACGATTCCACAAGGCCTGGCAGCAATGTTAAGGCTAATACCTGATGGTGATTTCGATCGGGTTGTAGAAGAAATGAACCAGGCTCTTGAGGAGGTTCATTCTGGTCAGATCACAACAGCCATCCGCAATGTCGAGATAGATAATGTTGAGGTCCAAGAAGGCCAGATTATTGCCCTGCTCGACGGCAAATTAGTATGCTCTGCGCATTCTCTCGAGGAAGCCAGCCTTGACTTACTGGTTAAAGCGGAGGCTGACCAATATGAACTGGTTACGCTTTTTTTCGGAGCAGACATATCCAAGCAGGATGCAAATCAAATCGCAGACACTATTCGGGCTGCATACCCCAACCTGGAAGTCGAGCTGCAGGATGGCGGACAACCTCATTACCAATTCATCTTATCAATTGAGTGATTGATCTGAGTACGGGGGATAATTTATGAAAATCGCGCTTGTCACCGACAGCTCCTGTGATATCCCCTATGAAATGGTCATCTCCCATCAAATTCATGTTGTCCCCAATATTCTGATAATTGATGGAAAGAGTATAGAAGATAACTGGGAGTTCTCACGCCAAAAGTTCTACGAACAATTACCCAAGATGACCTCCATGCCAACTACCTCCACGGCTTCTGTAGGTACTTATCAAGCATTGTACGAGGATTTACTTCAAAAAGGTTCAGACCAGGTTGTTTCTATCCATTGTTCCAGCCAGTTCAGCGGAATCTTCAATGCAGCCAGAACTGCAGCCCAATCGTTTAGTGGAAAAGTGCAGGTAGTCGACAGCCAGCAAGTGACATTAGGTTTGGGGTTCCAGGTGCTGGAAGCCGCGGAAGCCCTCACAGATGGCATTTCCTTAGAATCTCTGCTGGTAATGCTCCAACAGACCCGTGAGCGAATTCGAGTGATAGCCATGTTGGACACGTTAGAATACATACGGCGCAGCGGGCGTATTTCATGGGCACGCGCCAGCCTGGGGGCAATGCTCAACTTGAAACCTTTTTTGGAGGTCAAAGGTGGCAGTGTTCACAGCCTGGGAGAAGCACGTACCCGTAAGAAAGGAATGGCACGATTATTTGAGATGATGCAAAGTCCAGAGCCATTAAAACGATTCGCCCTGCTTCATTCGAATGCCGAAGATGATGCCCGCAGGCTGTTAGAAAACCTGGCGCCAGAAGTCCCCACCCCACCTCATATTGTTAATGTCAACACCGTGCTCGGCGCCCATGTTGGACCAAATGGTCTGGGATTTGTGGCACTATTCCAAGAGAAATCGCTCACATAATTATTGGTTGTTACTGGTAAAATACCCCCAATGAAGCCCTCACTTGTTAAATTACAAAAATTCTTTAAATTAGAAGCTGAGCGTGGTTACGACAACCGGGCTGTATTAGGCGGCCTTTCACGTATGCTTGAACCCTGGGAAGCTGAAGCCAGGCTGGATAGCCTCCCAGAAGAACTGATCTCCGCCGTTCTCTCGCGATTGAGAGATTACAATCGTCTGAGCCCTGCCTCCCGGGAAGAAGCTTTGCAGGGATTGTGGCGCCGAATTCAGACCGAGTCGGACGCACAGCCGCTTCCAAAAGCTCAGCCTGAAAAAGAGCAAGTTCCCGAAAAACAAATAGTTCAACAATCTGACCAGCCAGAATCTGCACAAGCAGTTGTTGAGATTGATGTCACCGTTGAGGCAGATGTTGAACGCCCTGAACCTGAGACCTCAACCGAACCGGATGCTGATGTCAAGGGCGAGGAGCCCGAAAAAAGCACTCCGGCTGCCTTGAATGCTCCAGTCACTGTTCTCCCGGGAGTCGGTCCCAGACATGGTCAGACATTGAACCGTCTCGGTTTAGAGACATTAGAGGATATGCTTTATTACTTCCCTCGCAGATATGATGATTACTCACAATTAATTACCATCAATCATTTGCAATATGGCGAGCAGGTTACCGTTATCGGTACTGTGCAGAGCGTGACCAACCGTAAGATCCGCAATGGGCGGGTTAGTCTTACCGAAGGTGTTATTAGTGACGGGACAGGAAATCTGCAGGTGACGTGGTTTAACCAACCCTGGATCGCAAAAAAATTAAGGAATGGTGTTCAGGTTGTGCTATCAGGCAAGATCGACCAGTACTTAGGTCGTCTAACCATGAACAGTCCTGAATTGGAACAGATTGACCAGCAAAATCTCAATACCAACCGCATCGTCCCAGTCTACCCGCTGACAGCCAACATAACCCAACGCTGGCTGCGGCGCTTGATGCACCGGGTAATCACCTACTGGGCACCCAAGCTCGCCGATCCTTTACCGAAAAGCTTGCGTGGCAAAGATAACCTGATGGATCTCTCCAATACCATCCTCCAGGTTCACTTCCCCGATACGATGGACCAGCTGCATGCTTCCCGCTATCGCCTGGCCTACGAGGAGATTCTATACCTTCAATTAGGTATGTTGAGTCAAAAACGAGCCTGGCAAGAGCGCCAGGCGCGGGTCTTCGAAATCCCGCAGGATTGGCTTGATGCACAAGTTTCGGGCCTTCCATTCAAACTTACTTCAGCCCAGGAACGTGCCCTCGCAGAAATTCGCTCCGATTTGAGCAGCGGACACCCAATGAACCGCTTGCTGCAAGGGGATGTCGGATCAGGGAAGACGGTCATCGCCGCTTTGGGAATCGCGATGGTCGTCAGACAAGGACCCCAGGCAGCTCTTATGGCACCCACGAGCATCCTTGCTGAACAGCACTACACCAGCATGCGGAGTCTGCTGGCAGGTGAGAATGGGGTTCTGCCTGACCAACAAATCCGCTTAATGATTGGTGCCACGCCAGAACCAGAAAAACAAGAGATTCGAGCGGGATTGGCGAGCGGTGAAATAAAACTGGTGATTGGGACTCACGCTTTAATCGAAGATCCAGTCACATTTGCTGATTTGCAGTTGACAATCATCGATGAGCAGCATCGATTTGGTGTTGGGCAACGCGCTGCATTGCGAGCCAAAGGCGATAACCCGCACCTGATGGTCATGACCGCAACGCCAATCCCACGCTCGTTGGCATTGACCGTATACGGTGACCTGGATCTCCTGGTCATGGATGAAATGCCACCTGGACGGCAGGCGGTAGACACACATATCCTGCTTCCACGGGAACGGGAGCGAGCTTATTCATTGATCCGCAAACAGGTTTCAGAAGGTTCCCAAGCCTTCATCATTTACCCGTTAATTGAGGATACCAATTCGAGCACAGAGGCTGGCAGTCAAGAAGCAAGAAAGGCTGCTGTAGACGAGCACAAACGGCTTCAAAGTGAGATTTTCCCTGAATTCCAGTTGGGTTTATTACATGGCAAGTTAAAACCTGAAGAAAAAGAAAAGATTATGGCTGGCTTCCGGGATGGTGATTACCAGGTCATGGTTTCCACATCGGTGGTAGAAGTGGGTGTCGATGTTCCTAATGCAACTGTCATGCTGATCGAGGGTGCAAATCGCTTTGGATTGGCTCAATTACACCAGTTTCGCGGTCGCGTGGGTCGTGGCCAAGCCCAGGCATATTGCCTGTTGATCCCGGAGACTGAAGACGCAGCAGAAAATGAGCGCCTCTCTGCCATGGTGACCACCAATGACGGATTTGCATTAGCTGAAATTGATCTTAAACAACGTGGACCTGGTGATTTCTTAGGCACTCGTCAATCCGGCTATACAAAACAGCTGCGGATGGCAACACTTACCAACCTGCAGCTGATAGAAAAAGCCCAACGTTCTGCGAAAATGCTGTTCGATCAAGACCCGGATATGACTCTTCCTGAGCACCAGGAGTTGGCTGCAACTCTGGCACATTTCTGGGGTCAGAACGGGCAAGAAATCCAATCAGACATGAGTTAATTAAAAAAATGGCCTATAATTTGCAACCCACAACCAGCGAGGTAACATGGTCCGAGCGGTAGTACCCGGCACATTTGACCCGATTCATCGGGGACATATCGATATCATTCATCGCGCCACAAACCTGTTTGATGAAATCATCGTGGCTGTTTACGATCGCCCTTTAAAATCCCTGCTGTTCTCTCCACAGCTAAGAATTCAGCTCGTGCAGGAGGCTTTTCCCAGTGAGCCGCAGATAACTGTAATGGGTTTCAGTGGTCTGACAGTGGATTTTTGCCGGAAAATTGGCGCCCAGGTGATCGTTCGGGGTTTGCGGGTCTTCTCTGATTTCGAATACGAATTCCGGATGGGTCTCGCTAACCACCGCTTAGCACCGGACATTGAGACAATATCATTAATTACAAACGAGGAGCACTCTTTCCTTTCCAGCTCAACAGTGCGCGAGATCGCCTCACTGGGCGGCGATGTAAGCAGCATGGTCCCCCCGCATGTCGAATCCGTCCTTAAAAACCGTTTCGCGGAGCTGGGCGATGGACAGGAAATTGTACCAACCACCTCAATGCGGGATTAATCGCCATGGGAGATCTTAATAACTGAAACATCCCTAACAAATACCTGAGAGCATAACAAGTGAAGCGGCAATAATAACCACCCCTTTTTTGAGAGGAAATACAGATCGAAATAAGTATTGACGAACTCCAATTTATTGAGTAATCTTAATTCAGCCAGACTCCCAATTTTGAGATTCTGCTGGTAGCGGAGGAACCCGATGGATATCTTACACCTGATAGATCGCCTGGAAGAGCTGTTTAACGAAAGCCGTGCCATTCCCTTTACCCATAATGTTGTCGTCGATGAAGAGAAGATGCTCGATCTCATCGATCAAATGCGGGTGGCTATCCCGGATGAGATGAAAAAAGCCCAACAGGTGATCACACAACGCGACAAACTGCTCGCCCAGGCGCAGGAAGAAGCCAACCGGACCCTGGCACTGGCTCGAGAGAAAGGTGAGCAGTTGATCGAGCGTGATTCGATCGTCCAGAACGCCCAATCTTATGCAGAAGATCGCGCCACAGACATCATCGCTGGAGCAGAACAGACCCGCGTCGAAGCGGATCATTACGTCGTTGAGACCCTGACCAATTTAGAATTAGAACTGGAGCGCTACCTGAACCAGATTCGAAATGGGATCAGAACTTTACAAGAAGCTCAGCTAGAACTCCAATCCGAACCAGAAACTGAGGAAGCTTAAATATTCCGCCCTCCCACTTCGGGAGGGCGGTTTTCTTTATTCAGGTCATTGGAGGCTGACCATGGGACAAAGACGACTGAACATCATTAAACCATCTACACGAGCCTTCATTGAAGAAGCACGCCGCACCCCCGGATATAGACTATTTGATTTCCTGCATGGTTATGTATATATACGCTGGCCATATTTGTATATCAGCATCGGGAAAGGAGAGCACCGGCTTTCTCCTCAGCTGGCAAAGATATCCGGAGTTTTCGGCCGCATATTTCTACCTCGTTTAAATCGAAATGGATCGGAAGAAAAGCCAGCTGCAGCAACTCTTGCGGATTCATATCATGGTAAGGTCGTCCCCTTAGATGCTGCAAAACAGCTGGTCACAGTTGGTGAAGATGTAAGGTTGGAAAATTTAGAGCAGATCATCCCTTATGAGCAAGCGCGCGATATCATTCTCTCCAATCCTGATCACATCGTCGCTCTAGAATGTCCATGCCGCGCGGCGAAGGAAGATTCCTGCAAACCGATGGATGTCTGCCTTATTGTAGGCGAACCTTTTGCCAGTTTTGTAGATGAGCACCACCCATCGCGCTCCCGGTGGATCGATTCTGAGCAGGCTATAATTATCCTGCGCGCTGAAGAAGAGCGCGGGCACGTGCACCATGCATTTTTCAAAGATGCCATGCTTGGGCGTTTCTATGCAATATGTAACTGCTGCGCTTGCTGCTGCGGGGCAATGGGCGCTCAGCAGCGCGGCATACCTATGCTGGCTTCCTCCGGATATATCAGTTATGTAGACGCAGACCTGTGCATTGGTTGTGGGGATTGCAATGACTACTGCCAATTCTTTGCACTATCGGTGGACAATGGATATTCAGTCATCGACCAGGAAGCTTGTATGGGTTGTGGTGTTTGTGTCTCCCATTGTGAGCGAGGGGCAATCTCGCTTTCCCTCGATCCTGCTAAGGGAGAGCCTCTTGAAATCATGAATTTGATCAATTCCATGACCTGATCCCGTAAGATTTTTCAATCAACCAGCCTGGTTCGCAGCTTGTCACCTGGTAACGCCTGACCTGGGGAAATTAATTATGGGCGTGCCTTTGTCGCTTTCTCATGTTTGCGATACAATCTATATTTGTATTACAACACACAGCAATTGGAGGCAATATGGTTTTTTTATATAATAAGTCCACGGGCGACCTGCTTGGAGAGATCAGCGAGGATGAACTGCAGTTCTTGATCGACCAAATGGAGGAAGAATCAACGAAAGACAAGGACTACTCAATCACGAATATGGAGATCGAATACTTCGCTACACAAGGCGCCGATCCCCACCTTGTTTCAATGCTCCGTCAAGCATTGGGCGACCAGCGTGAAGTCATCATATTATGGTCTCGTTCTGCAAAGTAGCTTAAGTTGCTCGATACACTCCGCCGAGAAAGAAACTGGTAAGAATTAAACTTATTACTTAAATGAATGTGCGACTTCCTAACATTACCCAACAACAATTCTGACCCAGGAACACTTCAATGAAAGAAGAAATTCAAGCCATATCCCTGTTCGCAGATGGCTACTTATGCTCACAATCCGTACTCAAGACTTTCGCCCCTCAGTTCAAACTTGAACCTGATACAGCAGCTCGTTTGGCTGCACCTTTCGGAGCTGGCATCGCCCGCCGGGGAGAGACCTGCGGGGCTGTGAGTGGAGCATTCATGGTGCTGGGATTAAGATTTGGACATACCTCTGGGTGCGATGATGCCTCTAAAGAGAGAACCTATGACGGTGTTAATGACTTTATCTCTCTTTTTGAGCAACGCAACGGCTCGATTAGATGCAATGAACTGCTCAACTGCGACATCAGCACACCAGATGGATTGCAATCAGCTCGTGATGCGCAGCTCTTCCAAACCAGGTGCCCAAAATATGTTCAGGATGCAGTAGAGATCGTCAAGCAGCTCATGGAAACGGATGATGTAATAGGAAACCAGGAAAACCGGTAAAATACTTGGTGTGGATAATAGTAAACAATTGAATTTAAAAAACGACATGGAATCTCCGCGGCTATACTCCGATCTTGCCAAATGGTTCCACCTGCTCACCGCACCTGAGGATTATGCCGAGGAGGCAGATTTCTACCGTAAGGCCATTCTGTCAGCATGTGATCGACCACCCCAAACCATGCTGGAGTTGGGCAGCGGAGGCGGGAACAACGCCTCCCATCTTAAAAGGCATTTCCAACTGACCCTGGTCGATTTATCTCCCGAAATGCTGGCCATCAGCCAGGAGCTGAACCCTGAATGTGAGCATATCGTTGGAGACATGCGCAATGTCCGCCTGGAGCAGCAGTTCGACGTGGTTTTCATCCATGATGCTGTCATGTACATGACCAGTGATGATGACTTGCAACAAGCAATGAAGACCGCCGACATCCATTGCCGTCCAGGTGGCGCAGCGCTTTTTGCTCCCGACCACGTGCGGGAGACATTTCAACCAACCACTGATCATGGCGGTCATGATGATCAAGAACGAGGTCTACGCTACCTGGATTGGACCTGGGACCCCGATCCAGATGATACGACCTACATTTCCGACATGGTTTACCTCATAAAAGAGGAGAGTGGTCTGGTGAAAGCTGAATATGACCGCCATATACTTGGAATTTTCCCGCGCCAAACGTGGTTAACTCTCCTGAAGGATTCTGGTTTTCAACCAGAGACACTCCCATTCGAACACAGCCAGATCGAACCTGGAACTTGCGAAGTATTTATCGGTCGTAAAAAAAACAAAACTAACTAAAACAAAGGAAAAACAATGACCAGTATGCAATGGAAGAATCCACCCGAAATGCAGATTGATCCCAAGAAATCTTATCAAGCGAGGATGGAAACCTCAAAAGGATTGATTGAGTTAGAGCTTTATCCTGAATATGCCCCCAAAACCGTCAACAATTTTGTATTCCTGGCGAAGGAAGGCTACTATGATGGGATTATCTTTCACCGGGTGATCAACGACTTCATGATTCAAGGCGGTGATCCGACCGGCACAGGTGCTGGTGGTCCCGGCTATAAATTTGAAGACGAACTAAAAGGAAATCCACTCAAGCACGAGACCAAGGTTATATCAATGGCTAACGCAGGTCCAAACACAAATGGAAGCCAATTCTTCATCACCCATTCCCCCCAATCTCATCTAAATGGAAAACATACAGTTTTCGGGAAAGTGATCAGTGGAGCAGAAGTGGTTGACGCGATCCAGCAAGGCGATAAAATAGAGAAGGTGGAAATCAGCGAGAATTAGGTTTAGTGCTTTAATATTGATTGCTGGATTGGATGCACTCAGACGTCCCGTTCCAAAGATGTAAACCGGGATTCTATTATCCGATCCACAATTCCCGGAAATAGAATATTCATCCAGACTGTCAAGCGCATTTGCCAAGGGATGATCAACTCTCTCCGGGGACGCCTTACCACGCTCAAAACCGCCCGGGCGACATCTCCTGGCTGCAACTTCAAGGAGGCAGGGGTTGTCCGCCCGGTTTTTCGGTCAATACCTGCATGTTGCTTAAATTCCGTGTTAACAGCCCCGGGATAGATACCAGATACATGCAAACCGTACACACCTACTTCCCGGCGTAGAGCCTCGGTAAAACCGCGCACCCCAAACTTGCTGGCTGAATAGACTGTATAAGTTGGAGATGCGACAAGACCTCCCATTGAACCCATGTTGATGATGTGTCCTTCCCTGCGCTGGATCATATGTGGAAGGACTTCGCGGGCAACCAATATGGTCGCGATCAGGTTGATCTGGATTTGGGCTTGAATATCTTCCATTGGATCCAATTCTTCAAGCCATTTTATTCTTCCGAATCCAGCGTTATTCAACAACACATCGATCTTTCCAAATTGATCCAGGGTTTCAGAAATTAATCTTTGGATGTCCTCAAATATTGTCAGATCAGACTGGATAGTGATAGATTGCCCCCCCGCTGATTCTATATCCTGTGCTACTGCCTGTAGACGTTCAAGTCGGCGTGCACCCATTGAGACCCGGTAACCTTCCTCAGCGAATAGCCTGGCTACCGCCTCCCCTATTCCGGATGAGGCGCCAGTTACCAGTAAGACAGGTTGATTGGACATACGTTACTCCTATGAATTCTACGGTCTCCAATTGATAAAAGGACAGGTTTACTGGTTCTATACTCTAAAACACCGTTATCGCTGAAAGGCCTCCATAAATTTCAAAACAACTGATTTGGGGGTATTTGGGTTGACAAGGGATAAAATTCATGCTATTATCATTACAAACTGGTTTGCTATACAAACCTGAACGATTGGAAGATTATTATGAGCTTAGATCTTCGCAAAGTTGCTGAAGTTGACCGGCTGATCCATGAACCGGCGCGCATGATGATCGTCACCATTCTCTCCGTTGTGGACAGCGCCGATTTCCTTTATCTGCAGCGAGAAACTGAATTAACCAAAGGAAACCTTTCCTCCCACCTCTCAAAACTCGAGGCTGCCGGGTACATAGATATACAGAAAACTTATCGCGGTAAGATCCCCCTTACCGTGTGCAAATTGAACGAGACCGGTCGTGAAGCCTTCGCAATATACAGGTCTCAATTGAAATATATCGTTGAAAACACATAAGGATAAGGACCATGGAACCATATGCAATCAGGACACATGGACTGAGCCGCGACTTTGGTTCAGTGCGCGCCCTGGACAATCTGTCCATTGAAGTCTCAACTGGCAGCGTGTTCGGCTTCCTGGGCCCCAATGGGGCCGGAAAAACCACCACAATTCGCTTACTGTTGGGTTTGCTTGAGCCATCCAGCGGTAACTCGGAAGTGCTTGGTTTCGACACCCAAAGTGAGGCCGATGAAATCCGCTACCGGAGCGGAGCTCTACTCGAACACAACGGCCTTTATGAACGACTGAATGCTGTAAACAACCTGGAGTTCTACGGGCGGGTGTGGCGAATATCGGCCAATGACCGCCAGACACGCATCCGAGAACTGCTCACTAACCTGGATTTATGG
>JBEQLH010000001.1:47875-53967 GCA_040326075.1 Anaerolineales bacterium | reverse complement strand
GGATCCTATTCAGGATATGTGGGTGTCGCGGATGATTATGGTGCCATCCAAATGGATATTCCTGCTGAGTGGACGGATATTTACGGCGGATATTGGGAGGACGATGGGGACGTCATCGGATCTGCGATTTCTGCTGCCGCAGATCTGGACGCGTATATAAATACCTGGACCGAATCGGGCGTTTTCTTTGGCGCTTCAGATGACCTGGCAGAATTGGGGGGCTATGTCAACTTGCTCGACATTCGCAGAGATGCCTTCATTGATGATTGCAATTATGAAGGTCGGGAGGACTATGAGGATGTACTTTACCGGGGGAAGTACGATCTCTTTGAAAATTGTGGAGATTCAGGGAATGTTTTCATTGTCTTAACCGCAGTGCCAAATGATAATTCTCAGGAATTTCTGATCCTGGTCGAAATGCAAATTACTCAAGATGTGGATTTTGATGCGCTTGAACAGATTTTAGCAACTTTTGAGGTGGTGGGATCGCTGCCATAAATTCCACCGAAAAATATTGACTAACTATAATCTCCCGGAATCTAAGAATTCTGGGAGATTTATTATTTCTCGAAGCTAAGAATTATTTACCTACGATTATCTTCGAATTTGCTTCGCTAATATTTCCCGCCCGGTCTGTCGCCCTCACTCGCAGAATATGGTTGCCAATTTTCATTCTCCATGGAATGGCATAAGGTTGTGAAGTTAATGTGCTCACTAATTCACCATCGATGAAGAATTCTACTTCTGCCAGATCCAAATCATCGCTGACTTCTGTCTGGATAGTGATCTCCCGAACCTCGGAAAGTGACAGCTCCTGACCATCTTCTGGGTATCGAATGATGACATCCGGTGCTTGATTATCTATTGTTACCTGGATTGTTGTTGATTCAACGCTGTCATCACCATAAGCTACAATAAGCTGCAGTGTGTGCAATCCATTCAGTTCGGTTGTATCCCAAACTGCCAACTTGCCATTCTGAACCTGTTTATCGATGTCAACTCCAATTTGCAGCCAGTTTCGAGGATTGAGGCCAGCTCCGATTTGAAGACGATAAAAGCTGAAATCATTTCCAGTAGCACGACCCATAATCGGAACAGATCCCTTGATATTGCTGAACATTGAAGGAGATTCGATTCTGGCATTACCTGGCTGAGAGGGGGATACATCGAGCATATCATAGGCCTGAGGAATCGCAGCTATCTTGGCGTCTCTCGCCCAATCTTCTGCCTCCGGAGGGATAACCATAAATATTTTTTCATCAATGAGGGCGGGGGATGTAAAAATTGTCGCCAAACGACCAGTCTCCCGGTTTATGAGGAAAGTTTGAAACAGATGATCAGTTTGAGTTGGTTCATTACCGATGATGAATATCTCGTCAATTAAGTTTGGACATTCTTCAGTGGGCAACATACCCGATGGATCGCATACCTGTAATTCTGTAATTCCTGGTGGAGGTGAAAATTCCTCCGCTGGTTGATCTCTGGTTGCATATTGGATGATTGCATGCCAAAGATCGGCTGACCAGGTTGGTGGAATTGTGCCATCAAGGTTGGGATCCTCTGTACCAATCCATACTGCAGTGACCAAATCGGGTGTGTATCCAACAGTCCAGGTATCCTCCCCAGTGATTGTTGTGCCAATCTTTCCCGCAGCTGGACGACCGACTTCGAGTGGATTTGGATGTCCCAGGCTTGGCCAACGAGCGGTTTCATCACTGAGGATGTTTGTAACCAGATATGCTAACTGGGGTGATGTCACTGGTCGTTTGATCGTGCGACAATCAGTAATTTGACCGGCACAATTTAACCATTCTTCACCTGTCGTTTCAACTATCTTAGTCATAACCTGCGGGTTGATAGGAGCATTGCCATTGTCAGAGGAGGCAGAAATGTTGGTAGTGCCTGCCAGGATACCTTGAGCAGCTAGGACACCATATGCCTGGCTTATCTCTAGCAGCGTAGCTTCACCCCCTGAAAATGGCAAGAGATGAGCCCCTTCTTCAGGAGGAACTTGTAAGTTCCTCAATCCGAGCTGTTGAGTAGTATGCCAAACCTGGTCTGGGTCCATCTGAGTAAGAATCTGAATCGCCGGGGTTAAGTAATCGTTTACCAGGGCGGTACGCGCACTTACCGGACCGTGGAATATATTGTTTTGGTTTACGCTCTCAGCTACCCCTTCTACCAGATTTGCTGGAATGTCCCAAAGTAATGTTGCAGGGCTCATGCCTCGGGTAAATGAGGTCAAATATATAAATGGCGTCAGGATAGAGCCAGGTTGGCGTCCAGGTAATCGAGTTGGATCGAAACCACTTTCGTCACTGCCCACTAATGCCAGGAGTTGACCGGTGTGTGGATCAAGTACGACCACATTGGATGCCAGTGAGGAATCGATCAGGCTGGATTCCTGTTGAATCGAAGGCAGCAAACGCGCCATCTCACAATTACCCAAGACTTGTTCAGGAAGGTCCTTTTCAGCGGAATCCGTAACTCTAGCAATTTGAGTAGAGGCTGTACACTCTGCTTGAAGTTGTAATTCATAATCAAGCGTAGTAATGATGTTCAATCCGCCCCGTAAAACGCGTTCGAGGGGAAAGTATTCACCAGTTTGTTCAAGAACCAATCTTGTGAATTCAGGGGCAATGTCTAAGGTTAGATCTTGAGTTGATTGAAAGGTATGTTCTTCTTTTAATGCCTTTTGCAGTTGGGTGCTGGAGATCAGATCCTGATTGAACATCTCTTGAAGGATTTCATCCCTTGTTTCTAAAACCGCCAACGGAGCATCGATGGGATTTAGTTGTGGAGATTCAGCTGTCGCGGCAAGAACTGCTGCTTCTGCCAGGCTCAACTTGGTGGCAGATTTCCCAAAATACATCCATGCCGCTGAATCTACTCCATAAGCCAGACGGCCATAATCTGAGGAATTAAGATACCATTCGAGGATTTTCTCGCGCCCATAAAGGGATGTGATTTGAGCTGCCAGCAAGCGCTCTTTTAATGCGCGATCGATGGAGGGTGGTTCTGCCCACAATAAATTATCTGCAACCAACTTTTGAGCCAGGGTAGGATGTGTGCCCTCACGGATACCATCCCACGAAAAACCTTGATGGGTCCAGAAATCTGGATCTGTGGCTGCGATCGTGGCATCCATAATTATGGATGGGATGTGGTATAGATTATCCTCATTCATTGAGAGATAATGTGTACTGGTTGAACTCGGATATTGCATGATCGCAATAATTTCCTCACCACTCCGATCGAATAATCGGGTTGGCTGGAGCAATTTTCCTTGTGGTGGATCGAATAGGAGCGGCAGATTTTCCAGCGAAGGCAGGTTTTCGGTGAGGTTGGCAAATAAAACAGTGGTGACAATAATCAAGAAAGAGATCAACAGGCTAACGACAATGCCGAACCCCAAAGCAAATTGACTTATTCTTCTGGATAAGCTT
This sequence comes from Anaerolineales bacterium, assembly GCA_040326075.1. Classification (GTDB taxonomy): domain Bacteria; phylum Chloroflexota; class Anaerolineae; order Anaerolineales; family UBA4823; genus PFL25. The sequence goes on along the minus strand of JBEQLH010000001.1, from coordinate 50,521 downwards.
CGTTTCTTTCTTTCATTTCGGTGTTGACGCGATCTGATAATTTGGGGGACAACAATCATAATTGAATTTTACACGAATTAGGAAATTCTGTGAGTTGTTTATGAGAAGGTCAAAAGGGATAATCTAAAGCCGACAGCAGTATCCCCAATTTACAGCTGTCGGCTTATGCAGGACCCCTGGTGAAACTCCCCGGCACCCTGCAGGTAAGTTTCGGGTATTGTTTATACAATGTACCAGAGAGGCGTTGCCAAAACGTTGCCAAAGTCAGCTATACTGAAATAAAATTAATCTGCTTCACCCGGAAATCGAGCACAGCCTGGTGTAGATTGTCTGGTTGCACATTCAGTTCGATATTGTCGAGAATTTCATAAACTCGTTGAGTGTCCAAATCTGTATCGAATCCCCCCGCCTGTTTTGTTTTTATCAATCGGATTAAAGTCCTTAGTTCAATGAAAGGCTGCTCAATTTCTGCCACTGCGTCCACAGTTAATTGAAGCTGTTCAATGGAATCATACTTATTACCGATTTTTGATTCGGAGATACCGCGCGAGATTTGGCTCATGACCTGTACCAGAGACAAGGACCGCTTTCGAGCCTCACTCTCGAGAGGATAGGTAATCTGTCTAGCCAGCTCCCATTCTTCCAGATAGATATTGGCGTAGCATAGGAATTGAATACCAAGAATTTCGATGATCCCCAGTCCTGAACTACGAGCCACGTCTATTCCATTATTGAGATTTTTCATACCGATCTCGGTTTGATCATTTCTAATTTGAGCATAACCGAGGCGGATCAAATTATCTAATCCCCAAAAATCGTGACCGCCGTATTGAACACCTTGTTGGAAATACTCGCATGCTTTCGAAGGTGATTCAAGCAATAAAAATATATCACCAACTATGCGGCAGCTAATGGATCGTAAATCATCATAATTATATTCTTCACCCAATTTTGAAACCAATTGGGCCGATTCGTAGGCTGCACCAAGGTCACCAGATGCACTATTAAGAAATCCCTGGATGGCGAATAAATACCCAAGCATTCGATCAGCTTGAAGTCGTTTAGCAATATCTATACCTTTATTATTATCCTGGCGGGATTTTTCATAATCAGCCATAAAATAATAAGCCAAAGATGAAGCAGTATAGGCTGTGATAACAATATGATGATGGTCCAGCTTGGTGGCTAAATCCAGGGAGAGATTGGCATGTTTTAATCCAGATTCAGGCCAGCCAGACAATGTTTTTGTTAAGGCGAGTTGGTAATGTGCATTTGCAGCAGCTCGTTGAATTTGTGAGTCACTATCCTGATTAGATAATTTTAGAGCCAATTCGAATGATTGGATGGCTTCGTCGAATCTCCCCAGCATGTATAAGAACACACCGCGATGGATATTGTTTTCCATCTTCTCAAACGAATTATCCGTATGATTTAGATAAGTAAGCGCCTCGTTGGTGAACGCTAACCCCTCTTCGAACTTATTATCAGCCATACATGAATCGCTCAAACCATCCAGGGCAGAACCGATTAACAGCGGGCTGTTTCGATTTCTTCCAATCTTTAACAGGTTGTTGTTCTGATCTCGAATGGAACCAACATTTTGAAGCTCAAAAGCCATCTCAGTCCATTCAGAATATAGATCATGGATAAGTTCGTCAGCGAGAGTGGCGTTTGAGTGCGGGATCAACTGCTCTGCGTGAGAAAAAATTTGGTGGGCTTCGGCTGTAGAATAGAGTTGACGAGCCCATTGTCCGGCCTCCAGCCAATACTTAATTGCTTTAGAAATATTACCGGCAGACTCATAGTGTTGAGCGAGGACTGCCGCTTGACTTTGCGGTTGAGAATCTACTTTGGATTCGAGCGCTTGAGCAATTTGTTCGTGCAAGAAACGAAACCTGACAGGATTGGTTTCGAGCATTATCGTTTCGCGGATTTTTTCGTGGATAAACCGGAAACCAAAAATCTTGGTTGGGCGATTTGTTGTTTCGATAAGTTGGCGTTGTTTTAGTTCCTCGATCCCCCTAGAAATAATCGATAGATTTTGTTGACTGGCAAGGGAGATCAGCTGCGGATCGAATTCCGATCCAATTACGGCTGCAAATTCGCTGGTTTCGCGAGCCAGTGGGCTCAAACGGTCGATGCGGTTTTGGATCAAGGAGTAGACGCTTTTTGTCATCGGAAAACTTGGATGACTTGTGATAGTTGAACGAGCATCTTTCTCTTGAAGAGCTCTCAAGGTTTCAAGAAGAATAAAGGGATTGCCACCGGTTTCATTTGACAGCTGCTTGATTAATTCCTGGGTTAATGGATATCCTAAAACATATCTACTCAAGGTAGATATATCTTGCAAACTAAAGCGCTCCAAGGAAATTACTTTTAACCTCGATGAACTACGTAAGGAAGAATAAAAATTTTCCAAACTTGGGTTGTACTCTTCTGACCGAGCAGCGAGAATGATCAGCGCACTATTATCAAATGGAGGGCGTTCAATTAAATATGCAATCGCTGACAAGGTAGACTCATCAGCCCATTGAACATCATCAAAAAATACAATCAGGTCCTTTTTTTGGGTGATCAAATGAAATAATTGGCGGAGGGCCTCAAATAATGATGAGCGATAATTATCTGCATCGTATGTCAGTCTGG
>JBEQLH010000001.1:42160-47775 GCA_040326075.1 Anaerolineales bacterium | reverse complement strand
ATATGGTGTGTGAATGCTGGTCAGGATTCGCCAATCAGGTCGGGACATCTGGGTGGTTGCTAAAGATTTGATCTGGATCTGACGATAAAGTGAGACAAGTTGAAGAGATGGTTGGCTGTTCAATTCATCATTGAATAAATTTATTACAAATGAGTAATACTGCCTGGCTTCTTGGTAATGCTCCATGATAATCAGCAAGCGGATTACTCTCGCATGTAAGTCTTCATTCAGATTATCACTTTCGAGTGCCTTATATGCACAATCCAGAGCTATTTCTATTTGTCCAGAAGCCTGATAATGATCGGACAATCTCATGAATAGACGTGTGCGAAGGTGAGTGAGCTGCTGATTTGTTTGGCGCAGCCAATCCTCTATCGGGCGGGAATCTGGTAAATCAAAACCCTCCATAAATTGAGAACCGCGCCACAAACTTGCAGCGCGGTTGATGGTTTGAAAGAGAGGCTGTGGTAGTGGATTGTCCAATGGGACTGTCCAGGGTTGATTGTTGATTGAATTAAGTAAGTTGAGGAATCGTCTTTGATCGACATGGATTTTGGTTGGATCTAGTCCGACCAAATCCGAATAGACAGTGAGAACAGTGGGATCAGGCATATCAGCCCTAATTCTGCTTAAGGCTTCCCGGAGGCGGCGACGAGCGAAATCACCCGGTGCATCTTCCCAAAAAGTAGTGAGAAGTGTGCCCCTACCCACGAAGTTTTCATGGGAGGCAAGATATAAGAACATGGTGCGTGGAATGCGTCTTTTAACTTTAAGAAGCTGACCCTCCCACCGGATTTCAGGAGGACCTAGTAAATTTATCTGTAATTCAGCCATTTGTGCGTTCGGTCAGGGTCATTGCAGCCTGCAGCATATCCTGAGCTGTGCGCTTGGTCCCATCGCTCGATTCGCCAAGCATATGGGCTAATTCAGCTATGCGTGCACTTTCAACAAGGGTGGCGACGTGAGTCAGGGTGCGACCATCCTGGATTTGTTTGCTCACCAGGAGGTGCTGCTCACCAAAAGCAGCCAATTGAGGTAGGTGAGTCACACATAAAACTTGGTGATGACGTGAAAGCATCCAGAGCTTATGACCAACCACAGTGCCGACTCGCCCACCAATACCCTGATCAATCTCGTCAAAGATGAGCGTGGGAACCTTATCAGCGCGGGCTAAGACATTCTTGAGAGCTAACATCAGACGAGAAGTTTCGCCTCCAGAGGCAATCTTAACTAAAGGTTTTAATCCCTCTCCTGGATTTGGTGCGATTAAGAATTCAACCTTCTCGATACCAGAAGCATCATATGCAAGTGATCGACCATTTGAAGCAGGAACGCCATCTGGATCTATCTTTTCTTTGAAATCAACTCTAAATCGAGCTTCTGACATATTGAGCTCATCAAGTTCAGATTCAATTTCTCTTTCAAGCTTTTTTGCTGCTGCGTGACGTTCATCGGATAACACCAAACCGCGTTTTCCCAGTTCGATAAGCAAGCTGTTTTCTTGAGCCTGTAAATCTGCAATCCTTTCCCCAGCGTGAGTTATCTTGTCACTCTCTATTCGGGCTTGTTCCAGGTAGTCTAGAATTGCAGGGATCGATTCACCATACTTACGTTTCAAGTTTGAGATCAAATCTAATCGATCCTCAACCTGGTTGAGACGATCAGGATTAAACTCGATGTCTTCGAGGTAGGAACGCAGGTCGTGTGATAATTCTGTCAGCGTGGAAAAAGTGGTCTGCAAGCTCTCCACAACCAGATTTTGGGAGGCGTCGATACGAGACAATTCATTAACCGCATCCAGAATCTGTCCCATCAGATCGGTTACAGAAGGAGAATCAGGCGTGCCCTCATCGAGATTGACCAGTGCCCGTTGGGCAATGGAGGTGAGGTTTTCAGCATTTGCCAAGCGAGCACGTTCTGACTTTATTTTTTCTTCCTCTCCAGATTCCAGCCGCGCGGCTTCAATCTCATTGATTTGATAATTGAGCACATCAATCCGTCTCGCAGCTTCGCTTTCGGCTATCTGGAGATCATTTAATTCGCGACGCACATTCACCAGCTGGATATAGACCTGATAATAATCTTCTACATAGCGATCGTTTCCAGCGTAACGATCAAGTAAGTTGAGATGCTCCCGCACCCGAAGCAGAGATAAATGCTCAGATTGTCCATGAACATCTACCAGCAGTTCGCCAATTTTCCTCAAGAGACCTGCATTGACGTTGCGACCATTAAGACGTGCAACACTTCGTCCACCAGCGCGAATTTCTCGCCCAACAGTGAAATAATCTGGGTCATCCAGCAGTTCTTCATGCTTGAGAATAGATTGGAGTGCTTCCTGGTTGAAATCGGGGATCTTGAATGTGGCTTCGATCAATGCCCGATCGGCACCCGTTCGAATCATGGAAACTTCCGCACGCCCGCCAAGCAACAGATCAACCGCGTCGATGATGATCGATTTACCAGCGCCGGTTTCACCCGTAAAGGTTATTAAACCAGGACCAAAGTTAAGATCGAGACGATCGATTATGGCAAAATTTTCGATATGCAGTTCAACTAACATAATTAAAGAAATTGGTCTGGCAACTAGAGACGGATACCTGCCAATCGATAATACACCGTGGATGTCACTAAGACTGTATATACAATTGGCCAAATAAAATAGAACAATCCCGAAAACCCGATCGATAAGCCAGTAAGGGCCAACACTGACAAGATCGGTAATATCCCCCCAAGAGCGGTTGCAACTGCAGTCGCTTGAAACAGGCGTTTAGACCGGCGGCGGCGCACAACAAACCGGATCGCTTCTCCAATTATTATGCCAGCGACGGGAGCGAGAAAAATTGTAAAAAATCCAATCCTTGAGGCAATTAAGCTGCCAATTAAGGTCAGGATGAAAGCAATACCAATGGCAAGGATGTAATCGATCCAAGTTGCTGTATCGAAGTTTTTTTGCTGGATATGCACACATTCCTTACATCGATAACCTGTTGGGGTTAGGACAGCACATTTGGTGCAGATTGGCTTCTCACAGCGATTACAGCGTAAGCTTGTTTCAACGTGTGGGTGGTTTTCACAATAAAGTGGTGCAGGTTCTGCTGTCATCTTGGATTTCCGGTAGAAGGATTTTGATTCATATGGGGGGTCAGATTACGATAAAAGTATCCAGGATCTTGAAATCGGATGAACTGAAGGGAGTGGCTGCAGGCAAACACTTCAACGCAATCCCCATCAACTAATTCGATTGGAGGTTGTCCATCGAGACTGAGCACCGCCTCGTGGGTTGTGTGCACCTGGATCATCACAGAAGAGCCTTCGGCAAGGACGATCGCCCTGTCAATGGAAAGGTGAGGAGCGATCGGCACGAGCAAAATGGTGCGTAATTCCGGCGGCAGTATAGGACCTCCAGCTGCCAGGGCATAAGCAGTCGATCCTGTTGGAGTGGATGCGATCAATCCGTCAGCAACGTAGGTTGCCAGGAACCTTCCATCAACACTGGCCTTTAAATGAACAGGACGGACATAACCACCCCGGCTGACGACAGCTTCGTTGACGATATCCCACTCACCAAGGATCTGATCATCCCTGATCTGTTTTGCACTGAGCATCATCCGCTTTTCCAACCAAAAGTCTCCCTGCAAGAGGCGATCGAGTGCCTCGCGCCAGCCATCCTGCCTGATTTCCATCAGAAATCCGAAGTGTCCCATGTTGATCCCCAAAACAGGAATTTTATTCGGGCCACAAAGGTGTCCAGCGCGCAGCATAGTACCATCACCCCCTAAGGCAATTAACAGGTCAAAAGCACCATCGATAATCTGCTGGCGTAAGCTGTCGTCGTATAACAAACCGGAGGTTACTTGTAAACCCCGTTCACGCAAGAAGGAAACAATGTGATCTGTCTCCTCGACCGCAACGGGAATCTCTGGGTGAGGGGCGACGACGATATGGTTGAATTTGGAAACCCCTTCAGACATGTAGATATTATAAACGAGTTTGCTTATCAACCTGGTCTAGAGCGATCCTTTAGATATTGTTTTGAAGTTTTCAGGCTTGAAAATCTTACTTTTAAGCGATGGCCTGGTCACACACAGCCAGGTAGCTGCAGCGACGACACCGAGATGAAGATTGATGAGACCTCTGGACGTTTCTTCGACGTTCCTGAGAGCGGACATCTCTTAAGAGATCAATAATTTCGTGTTCTAGCTGGGGGGTGTAATCAATAGCGATATCCTGGTTGGTGTAGTGCAGGATGCCGTAAGGAGGTCTTGTACCAAGAGATTGTTGAATCAGGAGGCAGTAGGCAGCTAATTGGTAAATGTGGGAGTCAAATGGGGCTTTCCTAACCCTTCCGGACTTGACTTCAACCGGGATAATGAGATCACCTTGTTCTACCAGAAAATCAGGTTTTCCAGTCAAGTTGAAAGTTGGATCATAAAGCGGTTTCTCAACTCTCCCCCAATAGTCATGATCAGAATAGATCACTCGACCAGAGGGAAGGCCAGTTAACTGGCGCTGCCGTCCAGATATCCAGAGCAAGATAAACCCCAACAGGGCTAAAAAACCAATCAGAATCAGCAAATAAATTAGATTAACCTTCCGGTGGTATAGATCGCCAGCAGCACAATGGCGCTGATTAATAGCACATAAGCCAGGATGCGCAGACAACCGCTAATGAAAACTTTGCGGGTATTTTGAATGTGTAATTGGGTTCCAGAGGTAAGTTCGCTCTGGTTGCCTGGTGAGTAACCTTGTTTTTGGTACCACCAGGCACGTTGGCAATACAGATAAGTGCCTATCTCCGAAGCACGGATAGTTCTCATTCTTCTTTCAATTGACTCTCCAAACGCCGCATGGTTTGTTCCAAGTGCTCCTGGCGCAAGCTGAGGGTCAAATCGCCGCGGGTACGCTCGGTGATACCACGGACGATATCCGTCTGGCGGCGAATGCCTCCAGTGATGGCATTGGGATAATCCATGGTGATCAAGATGGCATAAATGTCATCCATATAGTTCAAGAGCCGCTCGGCATCCTGAGAATAGCCTTGACGTAATATATCCAGGCAGCGCCGCCGAAATTCGCCCACCGTTTCAGCCAATCCATTCAGGTAGGCGGCATTTTCCAGGCCCAACTCTTGAGGGGAGGGAAGTTCTGCGCCGATTACCAGGGCATAGACGATATTCGCTTCAGCGAATTCTTTGAGGGCGTCCTGTGTGTATCCAGCGTAATATAAATCAGGATACTCTACCAAATCGGTCTGGAAGGACTTGGCGATGGTGGAGGCCAGATCGATGTTTTCTTGAGCGTTATCGAAATCATCGCGATGAACTGCGCGAATTGCGCTGGCACAGTATCGGGTAAGGGTACGTGCCTGAGATAATACTTCATCGCGGGCATTTGTCCGGGCTTCAAAAGCCTGGTGTATCTGTTCAGCAATATCATCTAATCGTTCCACGGGATTATTCCTCTGGAGGCTCTTCTGATGTGGGAGATGGACGGAACAAGAAATCCGCCAACGATTTGGATCCGGGGACCTTGATTTCGCCAAATGCAGTTTCGTATCTCTTTATATTCTCGCTGAGGGCACGCTGCAGCAATTTTGCCCCCAGGGGAGACAT
>JBEQLH010000001.1:9707-42060 GCA_040326075.1 Anaerolineales bacterium | reverse complement strand
ACAGTGAGCGAATGATAATTAGTTACGAGCGTACACCGCTCGTGAAAAGCCAGAGGGGCACTCACCGATAAACCAGAACAATTGTACACTAAATCCCAAAGATAATAAAGTACTTTGAAGAAATTGTTACTCATTTCGGAATTGAAGGCAGTAATGATGGAAGGTGTTGCTAACCCATGCATTTCCTAACCCGTAAGGAGCCAAGCGAATGTCATCCTGGCACCAAATGCGTTCGTCTTTTAGGGTGTAAATACGTCCTAATTGTCGAGCCAAATCCCAGGCCAGAGGATAAATTTTTCCACCTTTCTTGATGTTCTTGACGATAACCGTCAGGTAAGCTCTTTGCCTTAGAAATGGTTTAAGTCCATTATATACCATGACTAATCTTTCCAGAAACTCATCATAATCATGAACATTACCCAGGTCTTCCGGATCATCTGAGTAGAGGGTATCCAGTTCTGAAGTTTTGCGGCGTTTTTTCTGAGTTTGGGCACCTTTAGAATGCAGCATATCCCAATACGGTGGGGAGGTGAGCACGTAATCAATCATAGGAATCTGGTAATCCGCTACGAAATCTGAAATGTGGCTGGCGTTTCCATTGATTACCTGACAGTTTAGATTTTTTGCGGACTCACCTAACGAGTCCTTTTCTTCAGTCACGATCTGGTTGGCGAGCTCAGCATAAGATTGGTTTAGCTCGATTCCATAGCTGTGGCGACCAGAACGCAGAGCAGCAACAATTGTGCTTCCAGTACCCACCATCGGATCTAAGACAAATTGCTCGCGCTTGGTAAAAAACTCGATGAAATATTGAGCTAATGTTTCGGGAAACTTGGCTGGATGGCGCAGTACTCCTTTTGAGCGAGGAGGTGGGCCATGAATGAACCACGATTTCTGGAACTTCAGCCACGTTTTTGGATCGAGATCATTTAAGCGATTTACAAAGGGACGTTTTGCCATAAGCGTTATTGATTTATCTGACGGACAACCAGGTCGGAAAAGTTTACTGTCACCGCAGTTTCGCCCGCTGATCTGGCGAAGAAACCCAGATTGCCGCTTGTTAATAGGGGATCATTTACGGTGAACTGGTACTGATCGTTTACAAAGAAGCGCATTTCATCTCCAAGCAGCCAGACTCCTAGCCGAGAGGTGATGGGTGCGCCGGGAGGAACAGCACCGCTGGTTGTCCAAGGTTGCGGAGAGGATGCTGTTCCATGAACAATCCGGTCCAACCGGACTCGCCCGTCGCAGGAAAGTGCATAACGGTAAAAATCTCCTGGAGAAGACATGCGCAGCAGAAGGCCATATTGGTCCTCTCCCCGGCACAAAGTAGGACTGGTGGTAATTTCGAGATAGAAATCTCCAAGAATTGGCTCCTGGCGGACAGTGAAATCATAAGCTTTTGGTTCTGCAATGGCGATGGTGAGTTCATTTATACCCAGAGCGATATTCCCAGATGAGGTCTGACCCAATATCCAGGAATTTGGGTCAGTGAAATCGTCATTGAGCAACACCTCTCCTAAATAAGGCCGGAAATCGGGTGTTGTCGTAACAGCTTGAGTTGGCATAAGTGTGGGTGTAGAGGTTGCCGGGAACCATTCCACAGTGGCAGTCAGAGTTGGTGATATGGAGGGCGTGGGTGTGTCTTCCTGGATTGGTAAAGACGTCTCTGTTGGAGTACACGCGGATAATATAATTGCTGCCAAGGAAAAACCTTTGAGAACAAACCGCAAATGCCGATTGAGTGTCTTGAAATGTCGCACAATAACATTATCAATTCTTGTCGAAATCATTAAATTTGAGTCTTCATCAATTATTCATAGAGAATCGATCAATTTTGATAGCGTTTGACAATATTTGGGATCAGGTACTTATTGAACGATCGATCAATATCATAATCGGGTTTCCAACCCCAATCACGTCGAGCGTCGTTGTCATTAAGATCTGCTGGCCAGGTGTCAACAATTTGTTGTCGTTTGAGGTCAGGCTCATATTCAATTCGGGCATCTGGAAATGCATTCAGGACTAAATCACGAATCTGGTCTGCGGTCAGGCTAAAGCTGGTCACATTGTAAACGGCGCGGCTTAGAGCGCTCTTCGGCGCTTGAGAAATATCCAGCAAGGCAGTTACAGCATCAGGCATGGCCATAAATGGGATCTGAGTGTCCGGGCGGACAAAAGCAGCATACGGCTCACCCTTTGCCGCAGCATGCAGCATCTCAGGTCCGTAATCGCTTGTCCCGCCACTGGGAATAGTGAAGGCGCTGATCAGACCAGGGAATCGAATGCTGCGAAAATCGAGCATTTGCGGTTTTTCTGTGGCCAGCTGGCGGTAATTCCTGCTGAAGTATGTGCCTAACATTTCACAGTACAGCTTGTTGCAACCATACATCGTAATCGGGTAGTTCCATTCCCATTCGCGGACACGAGGAAATTGTGATTTGGTCTCCAGATCGGGAATACCATATGCTGCAATCGAGCTGGGAAAGATGAACATGACCGGTTCTCCGCGCCATTCCGATTGTTCAGCAGCCAGTTGGAGCAAACCCATCGTTCCTTCTACGTTCACCTGATGGGCTGCAACTGGCGTAAATTCGCCACGAGTGGATAAGAGAGCTGCGAGATGAAAAATCGTATCGATTTCATATTCGCTGACCAACCTGTTCAGTAAGGATTTGTCCAGGATATCACCCTGGATATGGCTTGAATATTCACTATACTCCTCAGGAAGGGGGCGAACATCCAAAGTTAGCAAATTAGTATTACCCATTTCTGCCAGGTTTTTTACCAGAGCTAAGCCAACCTCCCCGCTGACACCAGTGATCAGTGTGACACATTTACGCATTATGTCCTCCAGATACAAAAAGATGTGCGATGATTTAGGTAATTTCGATGACCTGATCTCGTTCTGGTCCAACTGACACAAGTCTCACAGGCACACTGCTTAATTCCTCGATCTTGAGAATGTAGGCACGTGCGGCTAGTGGAAGATCTTCCCATCGCCGGGCATTGCGGATATCTATCTGCCAGCCAGCGAGCTCTTCATAGATTGGTTCATATCCAGAAAGTTCGCTTGGACCGAATGGCAGCTCGTTAATTTGTTGTCCTCCAGAGCGGTACCCGGTGCAAATGAAAATCTGATCGAATCCGGTCAGGATATCGAGCTTGGTGAGAGCAAGTTCTGTTAATCCATTTACCCTGATTGCATAACGCAACAGCACCAAATCGAGCCATCCAACACGCCGAGGGCGGCCAGTGGTTGTACCAAATTCATCCCATGGGTTTTCACCGGTGCCACGCAGGCGTTGAGCCAGGTTGCCTTCTAATTCTGTTGGGAATGGACCCGAACCCACGCGAGATTGAAAAGATTTTGTTACCCCAATCACACGTTCCGCAAATCCGACACCGATGCCAAGCCCAGTCATGGCCCCACCTGCGGTTGGATTTGAGCTGGTGACAAATGGGTATGTTCCATGATCAAGGTCAAGCAAAGTACCCTGGGCACCTTCGGCCAGCACCCGACGACCACTGTCTAATGCATTTGATAATAGTGTGGAGACATCTGCAATATAGGGAGAAATCTGGTTGGCGAGGTGGCACATTTCTTCAGATACATTCTGCGGGTTGAGTGGCTCTACCTGATACAAATCTGTTAATTGCTGGTTTATTTCCTTCACATGGGCCTGTGCCGCAAGTTTATATTTATCCAGATCGAGCATGTCCACCAGGCGTAATCCCTGCCGGGATACTTTGCTGGTATAGGCAGGTCCAATACCTCGCAATGTAGTTCCGATCTTCGTCTTTCCACGAGCGGTCTCCTGAGCTTGATCGAGTGCCAGATGGGCAGGGGAGATGATGTGGGCGGCATGGGAAAGGCGTAAGCGCTCTGGAGATATGTGGATCCCAGCATCAATCAATGTCTCGATTTCATTGAGGAGAACAGCTGGATTGACAACAACTCCGTTGCCTATCACTGCGATAGTATGAGGCTGAACTATTCCAGATGGAACCAGATGAAGCTTGAAGATTTGCTGGCCGACGCTAACGGTGTGACCAGCATTATCCCCACCGTTAAACCGAGCGACATAGTCCGCCTGAGCTGCCAGCAGATCAACGAATCGACCTTTGCCTTCATCCCCCCATTGTGTGCCAACGACGATGTCTAATGGCATACCGTACTCCGTTTCTGATGTAAAATAGACCACGCAATAGAAAAATGCAAATTCATTCTAGCATAAACCAATCTAAACGTAAATTTATCCAGGTGCAATCCTTTGTCCGGTTAGCACCTGCAGGCTTATTTCTGATCAAGAATTGCTATTTCATAATTGGTTGATAGTCTTTAAATAAAACTCAGGAGATAAATATGTTAAAAGTTGGCTATATTGGACTTGGTTTGATGGGAAAATCCATGGCACGCAACCTCATGAAGGCTGGTTTTCCACTTGTGGTGCACAACCGCAGTCGTGAGGCGGTCGAAGAGCTCAAGGCAGAGGGAGCCAAGACAGCCAAATCACCTGCTGAGGTAGCAGAGCAGGTGGATGTTGTTTTCACAAATCTGCCCGATTCGCCCGATGTGGAACTGGTGACGCTCGGAACTGGTGGAATCATCGAAGGAGCTCATCAAGGGCTGATATTTGTCGACAATTCCACGATCAAACCCGCCACAGCTCGCCATATCGCCGAAAGGATGGGGGAGAAAGGCGTATTATGCCTGGACGCGCCAGTCAGTGGAGGCGATATCGGAGCTCAGGAGGGTACATTGGCGATCATGGTTGGTGGACCAATTCAAGCTTTAGAGCAGGTTAGACCCATATTGGATTCGATGGGGAAGACGATCACGCATGTGGGGGATACTGGTGCGGGCCAGATCGCCAAGGCAGCCAACCAGATTATGGTAGCTGCCCAGATGGTAGCAATGGGAGAGCTGCTGATCTTCGCTCGAAAAGCTGGCGCTGATCCACAAAAGGTTGTCCAGGCCATCCAGGGTGGAGCAGCACAGTGTTGGGCGTTAGATGTTAAACCGGAACGATTGTTCGCTGGAAATCGTTCCCCAGGATTTAAGGCATATATGCAGGCAAAAGACCTTGGGATCGTGCTTGATACCGCCCGAGCGTATGGCATACCTCTTGTTTCTGCCGCGGTACACAACCAGCTATACAACTCTATGCTTGAGATGGGATTGGCAGAACAGGATAACTCTGCCGTTATTGGTGTGCTTGAGTCTCTGGCGAATACGAACCTATTAGTGGATTAACGTGGTTAGCGAGATCGATTATTTCAAAATTTGCTCTTTGCGGATTTTGAATAATCACTTATATCTGATAGAATTAACCACACCAATATAATTGGTGCGTTCAAGATTATGTCAGATGCGTATTCAATGTGCCAAAATTTAAGGAGGCATTGAAAAATGGATAAAAAGAAGTCACTGCGTGTGTTGATCCTGGTCAACCTGTTGGTAATGCTTTTGGTGACCGCAGCAGTTCCGCTGCCAAAATCCACCAACTTTGGTGCCAGTAGTGAAAAGTCAGATATGATTGCCCTGAGGGTTGATAATTACTCCACAAGCTATGCATATTTATGGTTAGATGGACCAGCTTTTTACTATCTGGTGGTTAAACCTGGCGAATCAAAAACCTTTACCGTGATGCGAGGGGAGTACGCCAAAGATGTAAGCTATTGCGGTGCACAGGATTCTTCGATCATCGACCTTACTAAACACACCAGGTTGGTTATGCCTGTATGTGGTGCGAATTCGAGACAATCGCCAAATTCTCCGCATGTTGTCAATATCACAAATACGATTAAGATCGTAAAGGTCACCGTTAAGAATGATGCTGATTCAAAAGTGCTGGCAATCCTCACTGGTCCCTCTACTTATGTATTCTCACTAAATAAAGAGGTTTCCAAGGATTACACTATCGCAAAAGGTGATTATGAAGTACAGTATTACGCCTGCGGCAAGTACGATGTCAAGGAATTTTCTGCTTACCATAACGGTGTTTTGAAACTAAAGTGTCCCAAGTAATTGCTTGAGAAACTTGAAAAATTTACCTAAAATGGTATAATTCGATAAATCTGAGTAATAAAAAGCAAAGACCGGGACGAGTAACTGGTAACAAGTCCAACAGGGAGAGGTGGTCGAAGATTGAGAGCCATCTCAGGAAATCCACCAGTGAATACCACCCGCGAGCATAACCCCTAAAAGTGTACTGCACTCAGTAAGGGAAACGGATGACCCCGTTACAGGTCGTACAGAGATAGGCCTCAGGTCTAATCTGGGTGGAACCGCGTGAAACATACTCTCGCCCCAGACGGGCGAGAGTTTTTGTTTCCTATATGATGAAATTCTGAAGATCTAGGAATTAATGAAGTTTCGATAGGAGGAAGTCATGCCAAAGGATAATAAATTGAAATACGAGGAGAGTGATCTGTACCGGATTCGCCACTCAACTGCACATGTGATGGCCCAAGCTGTGATAGAGATGTTTCCCGATGGGAAAGTTGCCATCGGTCCCCCGATTGAAGACGGCTTCTATTATGACTTTGATCTGCCGCGTGCATTAACCCCGGAGGATCTGGAAGTATTAGAGGTGCGAATGAGGGAGATCATCGCGGGAGATCATCAATTTGAGAAAAAAGTACTCCAGGCTGATGAAGCTCGCCAATTTTTCGCAGACCAAACATACAAACTTGAGCTGATTGATGGTCTTGAGCAAGGTGGATATGATGAATACGGGGAACCACTGGAGGAAATACCAGAGATCTCCATTTATCAGCAGGATCAATTCATCGATTTGTGTCGCGGACCACATGTCGTCAACACCGGAAAAATAAACCCGGATGCCGTTAAATTACTAAATGTGGCGGGAGCATACTGGCGCGGCGATGAGAAGCGCCCAATGCTGCAGCGCATATATGGTACAGCCTGGGAATCAGCTGATGATCTCGAACAATATCTATGGAAGTTAGAAGAAGCTCGCAAGCGTGACCATCGTCGGTTGGGGAAGGAGCTCGATCTGTTTAGCGTCAATGAAGAGGTTGGTCCTGGGCTTATCCTCTGGCATCCTAAAGGCGGCATGGTGCGGAAGCTGGCCGAGGATTATTGTCGTGAACAGCATGAAATAGGCGGATATGATTTTGTTTATTCTCCGCATATTGGGAAGGCGCACCTGTGGGAGACGAGCGGTCACCTGGACTGGTACCAAGAAAATATGTATTCTCCATTGGATATTGAAGGCCAGGAATATTACCTGAAACCAATGAACTGCCCGTTCCATATCCAGATTTATAAGAGCAAAATCCGCTCATATCGGGATCTACCTCTGCGGTTCGCCGAATGGGGTACAGTTTACCGCTATGAACGCAGTGGGGTACTTCATGGATTACTGCGAGTACGAGGATTCACCCAGGATGATGCGCACCTTTTCATCCAGCCGGACCAAATGCCAGAAGAGATCGATCGCGTTCTGGAGTTCAGCCTGAATATATTAAGAGCATTCGGATTCAATGATTTTCAGGCGTATCTGTCGACGCGCGACCCTGAAAAAGCTGCTGGTGAAGCCGAACAATGGGAAGCGCCAACAGAAGCGTTGCGGAAAGCCCTTATCCGAGCTGAAATTCCATACCAGGTTGACGAGGGTGAGGCAGTATTTTATGGTCCGAAGATCGACCTCAAGGTGCGTGATGCGCTGGGTCGGGAGTGGCAGCTGACCACGATCCAATTTGATTTCACCTTGCCGGAACGGTTTAACCTGTTTTATATTGGCGAAGATGGCCAGGAGCATCGACCATACATGATCCACCGTGCTTTACTTGGTTCGATGGAACGTTTCATGGGCGTGTTGATAGAGCATTTTGGTGGAGCTTTCCCAATCTGGTTAGCCCCTGTTCAAGCAGTCTTGATCCCGATCGCTGACCGGCATTTTGAATATGCTCAAAAAGTTGCTGATCTATTGGGTAAGGACGGGATAAGGGTAGAAGTTGATCAGCGTGGAGAACGGATGAATGCCAAAATCCGGGATGCCCAGAACCTAAAAATCCCTTATATGTTGGTTGTGGGTGATCGGGAGGAAGAAGGGGAATCGGTCTCGGTCCGGCTTCGAACGGAAGAAAATCTAGGAGCCATGTCCATCCAGGCATTTCTCGATCTTGCCAAAAGGGAAATCACTGAAGGTGAAGAACCTTTGATCTAAGGGACGGCGGTTGACGATTCTGCCTGGTATATGGTATCATGCGCAGGTCTAGGTTAAAGAATCTGAGTAAGTAAAATCTAAAAAGGAGTGCAATATTAGCTCATCACAATTCCGGATAAATAATTCAATTCGTGTTCCTCAAGTGCGATTAATTGACGCTAGCGGAGAAAATGTTGGCGTCGTTTCAACGGAAGATGCCCACCGCATCGCTCAGGAAGCAGACCTCGACCTGGTTGAGGTAGCCCCAAATGCAGACCCCCCGGTTTGCAGGGTGATGGATTACGGAAAGTTTCTTTACGAGCGAACAAAAAAGGAAAGAGAGGCGCGGAAAGCCCAAGTCAAAGTCGAGATCAAAGAAATCCGTTTGCGACCGAAGACAACTGAGCACCACCGTGGTTTCAAAGTACGGGATGCCAGACGGTGGCTGGAAAATGGGATGAAGGTAAAAGTGCGCATCCGCTTCAGAGGCCGCGAAATCACATATCCGGAAATAGCGCTAAATGACTTAAAATCAATAACAGAAGAGCTTTCTGATATCGCTGTTGTTGAGCAGAAACCTTCCCTGGAAGGGAACAGTATGTTGATGGTCTTAGCCCCGACTAAGGCAAAGAAGAAATAATAATCAATTTTGATTGAGTAAACCAAAACTAACATTTGCTGATAATATCCGGGGATGGAAGATGTACCGCGGAATTTTATGTGAGAGGAGTTATCGCTGTGCCGCGTAAGAAAAAGACAGGCAAATATAAATTAAAAACCCATAAGGCAACCGCAAAAAGGTTCCGTCTTACAGGAACTGGAAAGCTGGTACGTACAAAAGGTGGCAAGAGCCATAGACGACGGGTAACCTCCAAACGAACGAAGCGTTTGTTTACGGAGATGATTCCAGTCAAAGGGCGCGGCATCAAGAAACGTGTCCAGCGCTTAGCGCCAAACTTGAAAAAAACAAGTTAGATTATCAGAGAAATTCTAAATTATTGCGGCTGTTGGGTGTATGCAACGAGTAATCTGCGTGTGGTAAAAGACACGGGTACTGGCGCTCAAGGGTACGCAGGAGTATAAATTATGGCAAGAGTAAAAACCGGACCTCATCGTCGCCGGCATCATAAGAAAGTTCTCAAGATGACCAAGGGTCAGTTCGGCTCCCGTCATCAGTTATTTCGTATAGCTAATGAAGCCATGCTTAAAAGCTTATGGTATTCGTACCGCGATCGGCGCAACCGTAAACGTGATCTGCGTCGGTTGTGGATTGCCCGAATCAATGCCGCAGCCAGATTGAACGGAATTACATACAGCAGGTTAATATACCAATTAAAGCAGTCTGAAATTGGATTAAACCGAAAAATGCTGGCAGATATGGCAGTTAGAGACCCCAAGGCATTCTCAGCAGTCGTCGAAAAAGCTCAAGCCAGCTAATCCCTTTCATCGATCAATAATAAATAGAAATAGGCGGACGCCAATCCGCCTTCTTTGGGTTGTCAAACTGGTGAGATTGGATAAAGTTTATATATTCAAAAAAATTGATCCGATCAGAGAGCTGAGTTTTCCCGCGTTGACTCTGTTTGGGGGAAGTGCTACAATCGCCGGAGAAATCAAATGAACCGGGTAATCAGTGAACAAATACTAGAATCGAGATCGCATCTTCAAATCGTGCAGGGTGACATCACCAAAGAGGTTGCTGAGGCAATTGTTAACGCGGCCAACGCGCAACTCAAACATGGAGGAGGAGTAGCTGGAGCAATTGCAGCAAGAGGAGGTCCTCAAATTCAGGCAGAAAGCGACAGCTGGGTGCTCGAACATGGTCCAGTCAGGCCAGAATCACCGGCATATACCAGTGGCGGAAACCTTCCCTGTCGTTATGTGATTCATACAGTTGGTCCAGTGTGGGGTGAAGGGGATGAGGAATACAAACTTGGTGCAACTATCATGGGCGCTCTGAAATTGGGGAATGACTTAGCAGTTGCTTCAATTTCATTCCCTGCAGTATCGACAGGGATTTATGGTTTCCCAAAGGAGCAAGCAGCGGTAATAATATTGCGCGCTTTTCAAAATTACTTCGCAAAATATCGTGAATCAAAATTGGAAGTGGTGCGCCTGATACTTTTCGATCAGGAATCGCTGGATATCTTTTACCGGATTTGGAATTCGACCTTCAAGTCCCACAAGTCCGCTGGATAATCTTTATTTTTATAACATGATGCAGAGTGATGAAATGATCTCTTCCGTCCACAATCCGACTATCAAATATGTGCGTAGCCTTCAAGCCAGATCGAAAGAAAGACGATCTGAAAAAGCGTTCGTCATAGAAGGAGTGCGCTTATTGGAGGAGGCACAAAAATCTGATTGGGAGACGCGTTTAGTTCTTTTTTCGGAAGAATTGAGCGGCCGTGGGATGCAGCTGGTTGATGCTTTTCATTCCCAAGGTACAAAGGTCGCGGTAGTGAGTCCTAAGGTTATGCGGGCGGTAAGTGATACTGAAACCCCCCAAGGTATCCTGGCAGTAATGGGTATGCGTTCCCTTCCCATTC
This sequence comes from Anaerolineales bacterium, assembly GCA_040326075.1. Lineage (GTDB taxonomy): Bacteria > Chloroflexota > Anaerolineae > Anaerolineales > UBA4823 > PFL25. The sequence continues at coordinate 31,334 of JBEQLH010000001.1, read as the reverse complement.
CAGAAATCATGGATTTTATCCTTGTTCTCGACCAGCTGCGTGATCCTGGAAATTTGGGGACAATTCTACGCTCAGCAGCCGCGATAAGCGTTCAAGCGGTAATGCTCACACCTGGCACAGTGGATCAATTTTCTCCGAAGGTTGTTCGAGGAGCGATGGGTGCTCATTTTATATTACCTGTTCATAATGCTGATTGGGAGCAAATCCAATCTCTAATCGAGAATTCTGGTTTGCGATCATACCTGGCTGTGGCGAATCGTGGTCAAGTCTATTACCAGGTTGATTACCGGCATCCCCTGGCGTTGATCCTCGGCGGAGAAGCCAGTGGTGCAGGTGAACCAGCTTACCAAACAGCAGAATCGCTTATCCAGATACCCATGCCTGGTGGGGGAGAATCATTGAATGTATCCGTGGCTGCAGGGATTTTGTTATTTGAAGTTAGCCGTCAAAGAGGAAAGAGATCATGAAGATCCGCTCGATCACTTATTTTGATAATCTGCTGTGGCCGTTGGATGGGTCAAGATTGCAAAGAGCAAAGGGATTTATCACACCTGCGCGCGAAACTTTCCAAAACGGTGGATACGAAGTACAGACCACGCGTTTGGCAACACCTCCATTCCCACAGGTTTTGGGTTCTCAGATGAACAAAGAAGCGGTTCTGTATGCTAAGGAATTGGAAGGACATTTGATCCCGGATGGATTTGATTTTGTTTCCATCGGACCGGCGATACCGGAATATCCAGCCAGTTATTCAATTCTTCCGGAGCTCCTGGAGAACACCCAAAATGTATTTGGGGCAGGGATTATATCCTCAGGCAGGAACGGGATCGTCTTCACTGCGATTAAAGCGTGCGCAGCAGCAATTAAACGCATAGCAGGAATCTCAGATGATGGATTTGCAAATTTGCGCTTTGCCGCACTGGCGAATGTCCCCCCTGGTTCACCATTCCTGCCTGCTGCGTATCATCAAGATCCGGGAAAGCCTGCCTTTGCAATAGCCACTGAAGCAGCAGATTTTGCCGTTGAAGCCATCAGTCAGGCATCCAGTTTGGAGGATGCTCGCAGCAAGCTGGTCCAGAGCATCGAAACGCACGCTGCTGCATTATCCAGATTGGGTCATGAATTAGCAGAACGATATGGGATAATTTTCGGGGGGATCGATTTCTCTCTGGCGCCATTTCCGCGGGCTGAACAATCGATTGGCACGGCGATTGAGGGGTTAGGTGTGACAGCACTCGGCGATCATGGTTCCTTAGCAGCAGTAGCATTTCTGGCGGAAGCGCTTGACCAGGCTCAATTCCAGCGGACTGGCTTTAGTGGAGTTATGTTACCGGTCATGGAGGATACCGTGCTGGCGAAACGTGCTTTTGAAGGAAAGTTGGCGATCAATGACTTGCTGCTCTACTCAGCAGTATGTGGAACTGGGCTGGACACTATTCCATTGGCGGGAGATGTTTCAGAAGAGCAGCTGCATGCCATTCTGCTCGACCTGGCGGCTTTAGCGCAACGCCTGGGTAAACCGCTCACTGCGCGATTGATGCCGATACCTGGAAAACTTGGGGGAGATCCAATCGAGTTTGATTTTGAGTATTTCGCCAACAGCAAGGTGATGGATCTCAAAAGCCAACCGTTATCTGGATTAATGGCCGGGGATGAAAATTACCAGATCAAGACCAGAAAAGACATCCAAGGCAGAATGGAGACAACTGAATAATGTCTTTACGAAGTACATTGGGCTTTTACTGCCTGTTAGGATTCCTTCTGGCTGCTTGTCAATCTTCAAATTTTGCAGCAATCCGAACAGAAGAACCTGTAGATACTCCAACACATACACCCCAACCGACTCTTACTCCTTCCAAGACGGTAACCCCTAGGATGACTGTGACAATTACACCGACCGAGGAGGAAATTCTGGCAGCTAGTGCCTCTCCCCAAATTACAGGTGAGCAAGAAATAATGATGGGGGAACGTGTAGAAGTCGAAGGGACTGATGGATTGAATTTGGTAGGCACTTTGTACACGCCAGGAGATTCCTCTCCACCCTGGCCTGGGGTGATGCTGCTACACATGATGTGGGGTGATCGGAGTTCCTGGGAGGATTTTGCCATCCAGATGGCGGATGCCGGTTACGTGGTATTCACGTTGGATATACGCGGTCATGGTGACACTGGTGGAGAAGTGGATTGGGAATTAGCTGGAGATGATCTGCAGCTGCTTTGGAACTATCTTGGAGAAAGACCGGAAATTGATGAAAATAACATGGCAGTTGCTGGCGCAAGTATCGGTGCGAATTTAGCTCTTGTCACCGGAGCTGATAATTCAAATGCCAGAACAGTGGTTCTCCTTTCACCTGGGTTGAATTATGCTGGCGTAGAAATCCGCGATCATCTTCTCAATTATGGTGAACGCCCGGTGTTGATCGTGGCCAGCGAGGAGGATACCTACGCCGCCGATTCCTCCAGCAGGTTGCAAGAGATCGCATCGGGGGAGGCCAGGTTGGTTATGTACCAGGGTGCTGGTCATGGATTGCACATGTTTGAGCGTGAACCAGAATTGGCGGATCTAATCATTGATTGGCTGGATGATAATCTCCAATAAGAAGGCTTGATAGATCAGTGATTTTCTGATTTTGAGTTAATCATTGTGAGGATTCTTCACAAGGCCAGTAATCTGTCCCACCACCAGTGATTAATCTCGATGGAAATGAGCCCTCATTTATCGAGCTGATGATATAAGATTTGCTGTTAGAGACAGAATTGGCTGAGAAACTGACCAGTATAAGAATCTGGCACGGCGCAAACTTCCTCGGGGGTACCCACGGCGACGATCTCACCACCCCCATCTCCACCTTCGGGACCTAAATCGATGATGTAATCCGCGACCTTGATGATATCCAGGTTGTGCTCGATGATCACCACACTATTACCGGCGTCAACCAGGCGATGAAGCACATCAATTAATTTATGTACATCCGCGGCGTGTAAGCCCACTGAAGGTTCATCCAACACATAAAGGGTGCTGCCCGTCGAGCGCTTGGAGAGCTCACGAGATAATTTGACCCGTTGAGCCTCACCACCGGAAAGGGTTGGCGCCGGTTGGCCGATGCGAATATATCCCAGGCCAACATCTTGCAGGGTTATTAATTTATTGATCATTTTTGGAAAGGCGGTGAAGACCTCAGCCGCGGTGTCTACGGTCATATCGAGCACATCGGAAATATTGTAGTCTTTGAAGCGTACCTGGAGGGTCTCCCGATTATAACGCGACCCGTGGCACACGTCGCAGGGCACATATACATCAGGCAGGAACTGCATCTCGATTCGCAGCTGACCCTGTCCCTGGCAGGCTTCACAACGTCCCCCCCGAACATTGAATGAGAAACGCCCCATTTTGTAGCCGCGGATTTTGCTCTCAGGTAACTCAGCAAATAAGCTGCGAATCTGGTCGAATAATCCAGTATACGTGCCAGGGTTGGATCGTGGGGTACGACCGATGGGTGATTGGTCGATATTGATGATCTTATCCAGGTTATCCACACCTTCCAGGTGATCATAATCACCAGGTAGGATTCGTGAGCGGTTGAGTTGGCGGGCCAGGGCCTTATACAGGACCTCCACCATCAGGCTTGACTTTCCTGAACCAGATACCCCAGTGATACATACAAGCCTGCCGAGAGGAATATGCACGTCGATGTTCTTAAGATTATTCTGGCGAGCTCCAATCACAGAGAGGGTTTTATCGTTTCCTGGGCGACGGATTTCGGGAATGGGAATCTGCAACCTGCGCGTCAGATAAGCTGCGGTGAGAGATTCCTTTGATTGTAAGATTTTTTCAACAGGACCTTCAGCGATCACCTCTCCACCGTGCTCCCCGGCTCCGGGTCCCAGGTCTACGATCCAATCAGCACGACGGATAGTTTCTTCGTCGTGCTCAACAACCAACACCGTGTTTCCAATATCTCGCAATTCCTGGAGAGTAGTTAACAGCCGGGCATTATCACGTGGGTGAAGACCGATGGATGGCTCGTCGAGAACATAAAGAACTCCCATCAAGCGGGATCCGATTTGTGTTGCCAAGCGGATACGTTGAGCTTCACCTCCTGACAGGCTGGCAGCCGTACGATCAAGGGTTAGGTAATCCAAACCGACATCAACTAAAAATCCGAGGCGATCGATGATCTCCTTGAGAATACGTGAAGCGATTACAATCTGTCTTTCGGTGAATTGTGTCTCTGAGCTGTTCAATTGTTGAATCCAGGATAGTGTACGTTGCACAGGCCATTGGGTGACGGTGATGATGTTAACATCACCTAATGTGACAGCCAAAGCTTCGGGTCGTAAACGGGCGCCATGGCAGGTTGTACAGGTATGTTCATTCATATACTCCGATATCTTGCTGCGCATATATTCAGAGTTTGTTTCGTTATACCTGCGCTGCAGATTATTTATCACCCCTTCAAATGGGGTGCGGAAAGTCGCCTGGCGTCCATTCCGATTGCGATAGTGAACGGTAACTTCGTTCCCATTTGTGCCATACAAAATGATATCCAGCTTTTCTTGTGAAATTGTACGAACCGGGGCATCCAAATCGATTTTGTACTCGCTCGCTGCTGCTTCCAGGGTCTGCCAATAATAGCCACCTTCCTCCCGCGGACCACTCCATTCGGAAACAGAAATCGCACCATCCTGGAGGGATCTTTCGCGATCAGGGATGAGCAGACCTGGATCGATCTCCAGTTTGCCACCTAATCCCTGGCAATCTGGGCAAGCACCATGTGGGGTGTTGAAAGAGAAGGTGCGCGGTTCAATCTCTGGCATGCTGACCCCATGTTCTGGGCAGGCCAGATGCTCAGAGAAATAATGGTCGAAAGGTTCTTTGGGATTGGTGATATCCTCGATAATCAGGTAGCCGTCACCAAATTTTAGGGCGGTCTCGATCGAATCGGTCAACCTGGTGCGGAAGCTTTCTGCTTCTTCCGGTTGTTCGGGCTGACGCAAGATCAATCGATCAACTACAGCTTCGATATTGTGATTCTTGTAGCGGTCAAGAGTAATCTCTTGATCATGCTCATAAATTTCACCGTCAACTCGGGTACGAGCGAATCCGGATTTCTGAATCTCGTCCAAGACTGCCTGGTGGGTGCCTTTGCGACCGCGCACTACTGGAGCCAGGATTAACATACGGGAATCCTCTGGTAAGGCTTCCACAGCATCGACTATCTCCTGGGCGGATTGACGCTCCACTTCCCTTCTACAGATCGGGCAGTGAGGAATACCAACTCTGGCAAACAGTAAGCGCAGATAGTCGTAAACTTCAGTGACTGTGCCAACGGTAGATCGGGGGTTATGCGATACACCTTTTTGATCGATAGATACCGATGGGGAAAGACCTTCTATGTAATCAACATCTGGCTTGTCCATCTGGCCTAAGAATTGACGGGCGTATGAAGAGAGTGATTCTACATAGCGCCGTTGTCCTTCAGCAAAAATGGTATCAAAGGCTAATGAGGATTTCCCTGAACCGGAAAGACCTGTTATCACTACAAACTTATCGCGTGGGATATCCACTGAAATATTTTTTAAATTATGTTCCCGCGCTCCAACAACTTGAATTGATTTTGATGACATATGGTTACTCAAACATTCCTGTAAATCCGTTTCCCAATAGGAGGATTATAGCACAATAGTTCTATTGCCGATAGTCTTGGTGAGTCCGAAGGACAAAACTTCATTATACCAGTCGAGCTAATTCGACTATAACAAATTGTGCCCCCAGGTTTTTCGACTTGAACCTTAGTATTTCTGATCAGGTATATAAACTAGTAGATCGACCCACCTATAATAGGGCGGTTTACTTCAATGTGGAGGGCTCTCATTCAATTCCGGTTTACCAAAATAATCCCTGTTAGAATAATAATTTCCAATCTCGATGGGAATAACCAGGTTTTAGTTCCTGATAAGGTGATCAATATGCTATCTAGATATAGAATAAATTTCCATAATTTCAGGTATTCGGTTTGTGTGGCGCTGTTTTCCATAATATTAGTGGGATGTGATTTAAATTCCAAGGAGAATCTGGTAGTAGAGACTGCACAACCAGATTTAAACAATTCCTCGGATGTTACGCCAAGTCCGGAGAACATATCCAGTGTCCTGGAAGCTTGCGACCTTGAAGCTCAAGAATCAGTATTGATCTCTGATTTGATACCGAATTGGAATTCACTCCCCCTGAGTGCATGCTACGAATTATGGCTCAATTTGCATGAAGATTCCCCGCAGTATGATGGTAGAGCTGTCATTACCTACAGCAATCTCACTGGCGAGACCTTACCTGACCTGGTATTCAGACTTTATCCCAACACTGAACGCGTTTATGGCGGAGATCTGATGGTTACTTCTGCCCATGTGGATGGGACTCAAGTTGAACCAGTGGTATTCCTGCCTGATAAAACTGGATTGCGCCTCTCCTTGGATGAATCCATCAAACCAGGAGACACGGCTGTGATCGAGTTGGAATTCAATGGGAATTTGACTGATGGGTTTGAAAATTCACCTGACACTTACGGCATTTTCAATTATGCAGAAGAAGATAACTTAGTTACTTTGACGAATTGGTATCCAATACTTGCCGAAAGAGAAAATGGTCAATGGCAAGCTGAACCTGTTGTGGGCTTAGGTGATGCAGTTGTCAGCGAGGTTGGCTTATATCTGGTAGAAGTTGCAACTCCGAGAAATATGCAAATAGCCACAACTGGATCGAGCATTCAGCATTCGATTGATGATAATAGTGAAGTGCATAGATTTGCCAGCGGTCCAGTCCGAGATTTTACAATTTCAGCCAGCCCGAATTTTGTCCTCACTCAAGCGGAATCCAATGGTGTACAGATCAAACAATGGGGATTACCTGGAGGAGAGCAAAGATGGGAGGAAGGTTTGCAGGCCTCGATTGATTCACTGGAGGTCTTCAATGAACTCTTCGCTCCGTATCCTTACAAAGAGATGGATATTGTGAGTTTGCCGCTACAGCGGGCTTCTGGAGTGGAATATCCTGGATTAATTTTGATGAAAGATGAGCTTTATCACCTCGATAGTGAGCGCCCGTATTTGCTCACCACGGTAATGGCCCATGAAGTCGCGCACCAATGGTGGTATGCCCTTATTGGCAACGATGTGATTGAACATCCCTGGCAAGACGAAGCGTTAACAACCTTTAGTTCACTTCTCTACCTGGAACAATACCAACCACCAGTGTACACTGGGACTGTGGATTACTTCCGAAATAGTGCTGAAGAAGTCGAAATGATCCGCGAGAACACTGATCTCGGACAACCGGTGAATTCATTTAAGGATCAACCTGCTGAATACAGCCCGGTGATATATTCAAAGGGAGCCATATTCTTTGTGGAATTACGCAAGAAAATTGGTGATAAGGCATTTTTCCAGGCCTTACAAGCGTATACCTCCCAGAATCTTTACCGAATCGCCTCTCCAGGAAGTTTGTTAGATGAATTTGAGAAAGCCTGCCAATGTGATTTGAGTGAATTTTATGTAGAATGGGGTGTAGAAGCCAAATAATAGGCAGATCAATGGGTTTTATTGAGAAGATTCCCCAATTTTTCTCTTCAAACAGGAGAGGAGACGAAGCAGGATACTGGATCTATGTAAGCTGCAGTCTATGTGGGGAAAAGCTGAGTACGCGGATCAATCTATACAATGACTTGAGCATTAATTATACTGGACCCGACGATCAGACCTACATTTGCAGGAAGACCATAGTTGGTCGAGAGGGATGCTTTCAACGCATTGAAATTAAATTATATTTCGATCGCCGGCGGAATTTGAAAGACCAAGAAATATCTGGAGGGGCTTTCATCGAAGAAAGGGAGGATTGAGGCAAAGAGAGCTGATTAAGTATCAAAAATATTTAATCAGTTTCGATCGAATTTGTGATTGGGCTGTCAGCAATTTCAGGTTTGGCTACCGCTCATACAGCTCAACCAGGACTCCATGAGTACTTTCAGGGTGGACAAATACATACTTTTTCCCCTCGGAATCAATTTGGGGTGAATCATTAATTAACCTGACACCTTTACCCTTTAATTGGCTCAGGATATCATGGATATCGTCGACTTCGAAGCAGATGTGATGCATTCCCGGTCCACGTTTCTGCAGATAACGGGCAATCCCAGAACTTTGGGAGGTTGGTTCGACAAGCTCAATTTCGCATTCACCGGATGGAAGGAAAGCCACCCTGGCCTCCTGTTCTGGAATCTCCTTAATATGATCAAGTTCCAATCCCAAAGTATCTTTCCAGAATGTTAATGCTGAATCTAGATCTTCAACGAGGATAGCAATGTGGTTGATACGCATTCTCTTGGATACGTCTCCTTTAACATCAAACCCAGGCTGGTGGCAGGTACTCACCCCACACCTGTCTTAAAGTGCCGCATATCTCACCTAATGTAATTTTATTTTCTACACATTCGATGAATAACGGGATCAGGTTTTCTTGACCTCTAGCAACAATTTCCAGATGGGTTAACAATTCACTAACTCGGGCAGAATCCCTCCGCTCTCGCAGCCTGGTCAATCGATGAATTTGCTCAGATTCAATTAAGGGATCAACTTGTAAGCGTTCGAGATCAATGTCTTCGTTGACTTCGAATGCGTTCATACCGACAATGATCTGATCTCTGCTCTCCACCTCACGCTGGCACAGGTAGGCAGCATCCTGAATTTCCCCCTGGGGGTAACCGCGCTCAATAGCAGCCATCGCTCCACCCATCTCATCGATGATTTTCAGGTAGGTCAAGACACGCTGCTCAATCTCGTCAGTCAAGTGTTCAACAAGGTAAGACCCGGCTAAAGGATCAACACTGTCGGCTACTCCAGATTCATGGGCGATGATCTGCTGAGTGCGAAGAGCTAATCGCACTGCCTGCTCTGTGGGCAGCCATAGGGCTTCGTCCATGCTGTTTGTGTGCAAGGATTGTGTGCCGCCCAGGACCGCAGACAATGCTTGCATAGCTACCCGGACGGCGTTATTCTCCGGCTGCTGAGCTGTTAGAGTAGATCCCCCAGTTTGCGTGTGGAAGCGCAGGGTCATCGAGGCTGGATTATTCGCTTCGAATCGCTGCTTCATTATCCTTGCCCAAATTCGACGGGCTGCGCGGAATTTTGCAATCTCCTCCAGGAAATTGTTATGGGCATTGAAGAAAAAAGAAATCTGCCTGGCGAATTGATCGATATCGAGGCCAGCACTGAGGGCAGACTCTACATAGGCGACCGCATTGGCCATTGTGAAGGCAACCTCCTGGACGGCTGTAGAACCAGCTTCCCGGATATGGTAGCCTGAAATACTGATCGTGTTCCAGTGAGGAATTTCCTTCTGACAAAAAGAAAATACATCAGTGATCAAGCGCATTGAAGGTTCTGGAGGAAATATGTATGTGCCCCGCGCGATGTATTCTTTTAAAATATCGTTTTGGACCGTGCCGCGCAATTTAGACGTCTCTACACCTTGCTGCTTGGCGACGGCGATATACATGGCGAGCAAAATCGCAGCTGGGGCGTTGATCGTCATGCTGGTGGAGACCTCTCCAAGAGGAATTTCGTGGAAAAGGGTTGCCATATCTTCCAGCGATGCGATTGCGACACCTACTTTTCCTACTTCGCCGTGCGCGATTGGATCATCTGAATCGTATCCAATCTGGGTGGGCAGGTCGAAGGCGACCGAGAGGCCAGTTTGTCCTTGTCCGAGCAGGTAGCGGTAGCGTTTGTTTGATTCCGCAGCTGAAGCGAATCCGGCGTATTGACGCATAGTCCAAAAGCGAGCGCGGTACATGGTGGGCTGCACGCCCCGGGTAAATGGATATTCACCCGGAAATCCAAGTTTTTCGAGGTATTCATCTTCAGAATCTGAAGGGGTTAGAATGGGTGGCAACGGTATGTTCGATGAAGTCTTAAATTCGGTTTTTCGCTCTGGAAATCGCTTGCTTGCCGAAGCGAGCGTCTTATTTTCCCAACGTTTGCGCTCGGACTCAAGAGACATTGATAACCTCTGCTAACAGAATAATTAAAGTATACCGCGTTAAGCAATCATGCGATTGTTATCTCATTTCTCCCGGGTGCGACAGAAATTGAAAGAAGAATTCACCATATTGAACAAACTATATCGGAATTACTCAATATTAGGACACTCTTTGTGCTATGATTGCCAGGATCATGATAGATAAGGTGTGAAGCATGCAAATACTTGCCGTAGATGTTGGCACAGGGACACAGGACATATTCCTGTACGACTCCCGAATTGACCTGGAGAATGGTTTCAAGCTGGTGGTTCCCTCGCCCACAATGATAGTCAGGCGCAGAGTTCAAGAGGCTACCCGGATTGGAAATGATGTTCTTCTGACCGGGGTAACAATGGGAGGTGGACCCAGTCATTGGGCTGTTGAAGATCATATAAAATCAGGATTAAAGGCCTTCGCTACACCAGAGGCTGCACGTTCCTTCAATGATGATCTGGATGAAGTAAGAGAAATGGGGATCCAGATTGTCAGCGAAGATGAAGCCGTTCAAGTAGAAAGAAAAACAAGACGGATTGAGCTGCGAGATTTTGACTTTGCTGGCATCCAGCAATCGCTGGCTGCCTTTGGAGTCTCCTTGGACAACCTGAATGCTGTGGCTGTGGCTGTCTTTGATCATGGGGACGCACCTCCCGGTTATTCGGATCGCCAGTTTCGCTTCGATTATCTCGATTCGCGTATCTCGGCAGAAAACCGGTTGAGCGCATTTGCATATCGGAGTGGGGAGGTACCGCGGATTATGACTCGCCTCCAGGCAGTCGTGAACTCTTCCAGGGGATTAGATGCCCCATTAATTGTAATGGACACTGCACCCGCAGCAGTGATGGGGGCGATGCTTGATTTGCATCTATCTTCCCAGAATCGAGCTCTGGTTGTGAATGTAGGAAATTTCCATACTCTTGGTTTCCGCCTTGGTCCAACCGGGATTGAAGGCGTATTTGAGCATCATACTGGCCTGATCGATCTTCCAAAGCTAGAGAGATTATTGGTTTCTCTGGCAGATGGAAGTTTGAAACATGAGGAGGTTTTCGATGATCATGGACATGGAGCCCTGGTCTATGATTCGCAGCCCTTATCGTTGTCAGAGGGCGATTTTGGAGTAGCGGTAACCGGTCCCCGCCGCAACCTGATGCAAAAATCATCCTTACGACCTTACTTTGCTGTACCTTTTGGGGATATGATGATCGCAGGCTGCTTTGGTTTATTGGCTGCAGCTGCTGATTTGCTCCCTGAGGTGAGCGAACCGATTCGAGACTCTTTGCGAGGGGCAGGTGGGAGTGGAACACCACCCTGGGAGCTGAATTAACTGCAATGGATAAAAAATCAAATAAGAGTAAATCGTATCCGGCAAAGATAAATTTTCTGGATTTGATCGAATCTCAAAATCAACCGGTTTTGGCAGATGGAGCGATGGGTACCATGCTCAACGCACAAGGGATCGGATTCGATCAATGCCTTGATGCCCTAAACCTGACCAATCCAACTTTAGTGACGGGGGTCCATCAAGCCTACATCGAAGCTGGAGCGCAGATTATTCAGACGAATACCTTTGGCGCAAATCGTTTCAAGCTCGCAGATCATGATTTGGACGATCAAGTTGTCGAGATCAATCGAGCGGGGGTAGAGCTTGCCCAGCAGGAGGTCATGGCGTCGGGGAAAAACGTGCTGGTGGCGGGAGATGTGGGTCCTTTGGGAATACGCCTGGCACCGTTCGGGCGGATTCAGCCTGAGGAAGCACGCCTGGTATTTGCTGAACAAATCGAGGCATTATGTCTAGGTGGTGCAGATTTGATCATCCTGGAGACGATGAGTGACCTTTACGAGATGGGTGAGGCTATCGCAGCCGCGAATCAAGTATGTGATCTGCCGATTGTCGCCTCAATGACCTTTACTCGTGATGACCGTACTTTACTCGGTGATTCGCCAGCCAAAGTCGCAGAATCGCTCCATCTACAAGGAGCAGATGTAATCGGGGTCAATTGTTCTGGAGGTCCTGCTCAAATAATCCGCATACTGAGGCAGATGCATAAATCAGTCCCTGAGGCACGCCTTTCAGCTATGCCGAATGCCGGATTGCCGGAAAGGGTGGGAGGGCGCATCATGTACCCTGCCAGCTCAGATTACTTCAGGGATTACACTCTGGCTTTACGAGAGGCAGGCGCCTGCCTGATTGGAGGCTGTTGTGGGACTACGCCAGGTCATATCGCCGCAATGAATGAGGCATTGACCAATCCAGAAATTGAGATAATTTCCAATGATTTCGGAATCTCTCTTGCGGAAAGCGAACCCCAGCTGATTTCTGCAGATCAACCATCCAAATTATCAATCAAGCTTGCTTCAGGTGAGTTTGTCATCTCAGTTGAGATGGACCCACCACGAGGTTTATCGACGCATAAACTGATGGCAGGGGCCAGTCTGCTTGCAGAAGCAGGAGCGGATGTGATAAATATCGCGGACAGCCCGATGGCGCGCATGCGGATGAGTCCGTGGGCTGTTTGCAATCTTATCCAGCGAGAATTCAAGGTAGAGACAGTACTGCACTTTCCCACCAGAGGCAGAAACTTGCTACGTGTTCAAGGGGACCTGCTCGCGGCGCATGCAATGGATATCCGGAATGTATTTGTCGTGATGGGAGATCCGACGGAAATTGGTGATTATCCAGAGGCGATGGATGATTTTGATCTGGTTCCTTCTGGTTTGATTAGATTGATAAAGTGCGGCTTCAATGTTGGCGTTGATCTCGCCGGGGTGGAGATCGGACAGCCAACATCATTTTTTGTTGGATGTGCACTAAACTTCAGCTCCCAGGATGTGAAGCGTGAAATTTCGAATCTACACCGAAAAATTGAATCCGGAGCTGATTTCATTCTGACTCAGCCGACTTTCCAACCAGAGGCTGCCGAAACTTTCCTTGATGAATACAAAAAACGTTATGAGATGGTGCCAATACCAATATTGGTTGGCGTACTGCCGCTATACAGTCACCGCCACGCATCTTTTTTGCATAACGAGGTGCCCGGGATCGTCATTCCCGATGTGATCATGAGGCGGATGAAAGACGCAGGTGGAAAAGCCCCCCAGGAAGGTTTGCGTATAGCCGACGAGCTGGTCCAAAGGCTGCGTTCATTTGCTGGCGGCATATACTTGATGCCAGCCTTCAATCGTTATGACCTCGCAGTAGAGGTTATTGAGCAAGTCAAAGGATGACAGGCGGGCGGAGGCTCTCCGACTGTGATCAATCTTTTAACTAGGTGGGGGGATCGGTTCATCCGGAAAAGTTTTTACTGGTTTTGAATCTCGATTTCGAAATGTCAGCACACCTACAGCGATCGGGATGGCGATGGCGACCAATCCGATACAAAGCAAACTTAGTTTGAGAAGCAAATCAGAACTGTTCTTTTCGAAAACTGGTCCGCCAATAACAAACAAAGCTGCCAGACAAAGGCTGACCAATCCAGGAATGCCGCACAGCAAGACTGTGATGATGGTGGCGATTATGCCAATATTCCTTCTATCCATTATTTGCTCATTTCTCAACTGCGAAGTTGGGCACCCAACTCTTTGTCTAAATGCTTGACGATCTTTTGACGGATGCGGGCTACTTCTTCATCAGTCAAGGTGCGATCTGGATTCTGGTATGTCAGATTGAATGCCAGACTCTTCTTTCCAGGTCCAGCTTGACCTCCGCGATACACATCGAACAATTTGACCTGGGTGATGGTCGCTCCCCCAATCTTACGGATTAAATCTGCGATTCGTTGAGCTGAGACACTTTCATCTACTACCACTGCCAGATCCTCCAAAACAGGTGGGAAAACTGGAACAGATACCAAATTGTAGCGGTCAGGGATTAGCGTTTGGATAGGTTCCACATCTAACTCAGCAACCATAACCGGGTAATCAGAAATATCATAGTTATTTTTAACCAACGGATGAACTTCTCCGAATATTCCGACTGGGAGACCTTTAATTATGACCGAGGCACACTTTCCGGGATGAAAGGTTGGGTGCTCGACAGATTCAAATTGAATTTCCTCCAGTTGGAGATTTTCAAACATCTGGGTTAATACACCCTTCATATCGAAGAAATCCATCGGAGAACCATCACCTTCCTGCCAGTGTTGTTCACTGCGTGGTCCACTCAATAAGATGGCAATTTGACGAGGTTCAGCTGGAAGTTGGCGATCTGACTCCGGGAGGAACACCTCACCCAATTCGAAAAATGCCAACCGGTCTATCAGTCGGGAATTTCTTTCTCCGACCTCAAGTACGCTGGCAGTCAAGCTTTGTCGCAAGGCATTCCTATCACTGGCGATGGGGTTGGCTAAGTGAATATATTCAGGTCCATCAGTGTCTGCAGATCGGTGCTGGTCTTGGCTCAGCTGGGGGAAGCGGCGAGCCTCATTCTCCTGAGTTGTCAAACGGTGGGTGATTACTTCTTGGAGACCCAGGTTGGTGAGAATATCTCTCAAGCGGTCTTCTATCTCAAGGGATGTGTTTCCTCGCTGAGGTGGAAGCTGATCGGAAAGCCGGGTTTCCGGGATGCGATCGTACCCATATATCCTGGCAATCTCCTCCATGAGGTCAGCCACACCAATAATCCCCTCCCCAATATCCAGGCGATGGTCAGGGGTTTTTACGGTCAGGTTTTCATCATCGATATGGACGGTGAACTCCAGGCTGCGTAAAAGATCAGCGATTATATTCGCATCCAGGCTGATTCCTAACCAGCGCTGAACGTCCTTAACGGATAACTCGACAGTTGGATCTACTGGTGGCAAAGGGTAGCTATCGACTATACCTTGTGAGACGACCCCGTCTGCCCATTGCCGCATGAGCTCCAAGCCGCGCCGAACTCCTCGTTCAGCCAGGGAAGGATGGACCCCGCGTGAGAAGCGGTACGCAGCTTCAGAGGACATTTGCTGGGAAGATAACGTTCGCCGGATATTGGTGAAGTTCCATGCCGCGCCTTCCAGCAAAACACTGCGGGTGTCTCCATTTACCTCCGATTCTGCACCTCCCATCACTCCAGCGATGGATAACGGTCCAGCTTTATCGCATACCAGGACGGTGAAATCATCTAAGTGCCGCTCTACACCGTCCAGGGTGGTTAATCGCTCACCTGTTTTGGCAGTGCGTGTGATGATGGTAGGTGCTTTACCATCAGCCCGGTCTTTTAGAACATCATAGTCGAATGCATGCAGGGGTTCACCAATCTCGAGCATGGCATAATTGGTAGCATCGACTATATTGTTGATCGGACGCATGCCAGCCAGGTGCAACCTGCGCTGTACTTCATAAGGACTGGGACGAATTTCAATTTTCTCGATCAACCCCAACACAAAACGTGGGTTGAGCTCAGGCTGTTGGATTTCGATGTTCACCAAACCTTCAATTGGTGGACCGTCCATCGGGGTATTGAGGTCAGACACTTTCAGCTCTTTACCAGTTAAAGCGGCTACCTCGCGTGCCACCCCCAGGATATTTGTGTCGCGAGCGATATTGGGTGTAATGGCGATATCCAACACCACATCGCCCATATAATCCACCAGGGGCATCCCCACTGGTGCATCAGGATCGAGGACAATGACACCTTCATGGTTTTCCGATATACCCAGCTCCTTCTCTGAGCATGCCATAGAGTAGGAATCAACCCCGCGGATCTTCGTGCGTTTGAGGGTCATTAAAACCTGGCCTGGTTGGTGGCCATCATAAAGTTTTGCTCCCTCGCGGGCATAGGCAACTTTGATCGGTTCCGGTAATAGACCCTGACCTTTGAATGGGAACAGATTGGGAGCTCCGGTCAGGGCGATATGTTCTTGCTGTCCATCATTCAGCCGGCACAGAACCAGGCGGTCAGCATTAGGGTGCGGCATCACCTCGGTTATTGCACCTACCACGATCTTATCTGCATCCCATTCAATTCCAGAGATCTTTGTCTCCTGGCGCGTACGCCCACTTGAATGAATTTCAACTTTCCCACTGGGTTTTGGAAGACCCACGAAGATGATTTCTTCAACTTCCAATCCGGCCATGGTCAATTGACGAACCAGTTCTTCAATTGGGAGCTCGATTTCTACAAAGTCCTTAATCCAGGAAAGGGGTATTTTCATAAAGGGACTCCTAAAATTGTTCTAAGAAACGGATATCATTAGCCCAGAAATAACGGATATCCTCGATGCGGTAGCGCAGCATGGTGATGCGTTCGGGACCCATGCCAAAGGCGAAGCCAGTGTATTTACCAGGGTCATAACCACCGTTTTGCAGGACGATTGGATGGACCATACCGCAACCTAAAATTTCCAACCACCCTGTGCGTTTACAGACCGCACAACCTTCTCCGCCGCAAACAAAACATTCGATGTCCACCTCGGCGCTTGGCTCAGTGAAGGGGAAATGCGAAGCTCGGAAGCGAGTACGCACATTTTCACCGAACATGCGTTTGCTGAAATCGCTAAGTGTTCCTTTTAAATCGCTAAAGGTAATATCTTTACCGACCGCCAGGCCTTCAACCTGGGTAAATTGCGATTCAGCCCGGGCGGTTATCTGTTCGTGACGGTAGCACATTCCAGGCAGGATAATTCGAATTGGTGGAGGATCATGCGGATCGGCTGCTGAATATTCTCGCATGGCATGTATCTGCCCCGGTGAGGTGTGTGTGCGAAGTAATACTGGGTTGTCTTCCTCGAATTTACCTTCTACATAATACGAATCCTGCATCTCACGGGCCGGATGGTGGGGAGGGAAGTTGAGCAGCTGGAAGTTGAATTCGTCAGTCTCGACATCTCGCGAAAGGTATACCTGAAATCCCATTTCTGCGAAGATATGGTAGATCTTGCGCATGGTTTGGGTGATGGGATGCAGACGACCGGATGAGATTGGCCGGCCTGGAAGAGTGACATCCAGCCGTTCGGTTTCCAGTGCATGTTTCAAATCTGCTAATCGGATGGCTTCAGCCTTATCAGCAAGTCTGGATTCAAGGGTTTTCTTGACCATATTTGCACTGCGACCGATGGCTGGTCTTTCTTCTTTGGGAAGCTGGCCCAATTGATCAAAGATTGCCATCAGTGGTGAGCTACGACCCAGATTAATGACCCGCCAGTTATCCAACGCTTCTTGCTGCTCAATACTTTCCAAGGTGGATAAGGCGTCACTTTCGATTTTATTGAGTTGATCCAGCATGTGTTCCTCCAGAGCTATCAAATAAAAACATCCCGTCCTGCGAAGGGACGGGATGTGATTCCCGCGGTACCACCCAACTTGACCAAATGATCTGGTCCACTCTTTTACCAACAGCTTGAATTCGCGATTGGCTTCCCGTGATAACGTTGGGATAACGGCCCAAACTACTGGATCGGGAAGCCCGATCGTTCCCCTGGGCAGCTCAGGAGGGAACTTCAGCTAATCTCCACCGGGTGGGGGTCTCAGTCACTGCCCCACACCTCCCTGTCGGTTTCTATTGACTTACTTATCTCCATCATTGCAATTTTAGGTGAGATGTTGCCTTTATTATCTGCAAAATCGAAAAGCTGTCAAGGGAAGGAAACCTGATTTCCGATCCGGAGAATAAATTCAGGTGGTTTCCTGTGATTGAATCAGTTCGTGTACTCTTGGGTATTCAGCATATTCGCCACGATTTTCGGGGGGAAGGAGTGCCGCGATTCGACACATGATCTCATCTGTGTTTTGTTGGAGAGCAGTATCTCGTTCTCCCCGGTCTATCGGAGGGAATGTGAAAGGCGCACCAAATTTCACATTGATCCGTGGCCGCTGAAGGGTAAGTAATTCTTTCGTAATTTGCCAGGTACCCGACACACCAACTGGAAGGATGGGGACCCCACCTTGATCCGCGAGAAAAGCTACTCCAGTTTTACCTTTAATAAGTGCACCGGTTTGGCTGCGAGTCCCTTCTGGGGCAATGCCGAGTACCCCCCCACCTTTCAAGTGATCGCGGGCAGCTCTAAGGGCACGGGTGTCAATCTCCTCCCGATTGAGCCAAATCCCATTGATGCCATTTACCATCCATCGAAAAAAGGTATTTTTCTGATGTTTTTTTGCAACCAGCCCGGTGGCATCGTCCCGACCCAGTAGACAATAAATCAATGGTATTTCGATCACACTCAAATGGTTGACTGCGGTTATGTATCCCCCACGATTGGGAATATTTTCCTTCCCCTGGACGTTAACCCTGCTCAGCAGAAAGAATAACAAATGGAATACACTGCAAAAGAGGAAGCGAACGAATTGTCTAACCAAGGTTTATCTCCTATATCTATTTTATCCTCACCTTAAAAAAACTATGCTGAATGAAATTCAAAATTGATTCTGTCAGGGAAAATTACCTGGAGGAGAGTATAATCGGGCCGGTATGAATTTATCAACGCTCCTTTTACGAAAAGTCTCTCTATTATACATTTTAATTTTCCTGGTCTCGGCGTGTGAGGTGAACGGACCTGTCAGAACGGAGACCGTTGAGCCAATTCAATCGCCGATCCCAACGAATACAATTACTCTGGTGCCACCTACCCCAACCCCGACACCGATTCCAATGGCGGCATTAATTAATGGTGAGGGGATAACCATTGAGGAGTATGAGGCTGAGCTTAGCCGCTATCGAGCTGCCTTGGTGGATGGGATATCACAAAATGATCAAGAAGCTGGGATGCTGGTATTGGGGAATTTAATCAATCAGGTTTTATTAGCACAGGGTGCAGTAGAAAACGGGTTCGTTATTGATGAAGAGGCTCTACGGACCCAATTGACCGCATTGATATCTGCAGCTGGTGGCCAAGATAAGTTTGATCAATGGCTGCAGGAAAATGGATATACACTGGAAAGTTTTAACACAGCCCTGGAAAGATCGACTCTGGGGGCATGGATGCGGGATCAAATCCTGGCAGAAGTACCCCTATCTGTTGATCAAGTTCACGTCCAGCAAATCTTGCTATATAATTCTGACCAAGCAAACCAGGTTCTTGCTGAGCTCGAATCTGGCAGGGAATTTGCAACCTTAGCAGCAATATATGAACCGGTCACCCAGGGCAACTTAGGTTGGTTTCCAAGGGATTTCTTACCTCATCCGTTGATTGAAGAGGCAGCTTTCAACCTGCAGCCAGGAGAATATTCGCAGGTGATTGAAACCTCGGTAGGATTTCATATCATCCTGGTTGTAGAAAGAGATCCTGACCATCCATTAAGCCCTGAAGCGCGCTTGATTTGGAGAGAAAATGCATTGCAGGAATGGATGGCGATGCGGCGCGAACAGAGCGATATTGTTATTCTGATCCCACAACAAGGTGAGTGAACCATGGATCCATTCGATTACTCCGATGAAGCGCTTCAACCATCAAGAGACAGTGCTGCATTAATTTGGAACATCCTCACCGTGATCGTTTTATTAATGACAGTATGTATTTGTATTGGGGTGGTCACGCTGTTGGTTAATCCGCAAATTTCATACAACCCCTATCCACCTCCGACGATGCCGGCGCCATTCTTGACACCGACAGTAACACCGACACCAAAAAGTGTATTACCTCCGACCTGGACCCCGACTGTGACCCTGCAAGCCACTCTTGTACCTTCGCCAACCAATACTGCTGTGCCAACCGACCCACCAGTGGTTCAGGAATCACCTACCCCACCGATCGTGATCCCGCCAAACACAGAAGTGCCGACACAAACTCCGGTCGATGGGCAGGCGACAGCGACACCCAATGAAGGAATGCCCTTTTTGCTTCATCCGGGTGATCCGGTAGCTATCAACAATATTGGACATCCCGAATTAGGCTGCGCGTGGATGGGTGTTGCAGGCCGGGCTTTTGACCTGAGCGGCGCACCTATTGAGGAAGGTCTATTTGTTCAACTGGAAGGGACTCTGAACGGAGAACCGGTAGAGATGATTGGAATGGTCGGGATGGTCACGACCTATGGTCCAGGGAGTTATGAGTTTGTTCTGGGAGATGAACCTGTTGACTCAACCCAATCTCTTTGGGTGCAGTTGTTTGACCAGGCGATGCTCCCGCTTTCGGATCAAGTATATTTCGATACTTTCGCAGATTGCGAAAAGAATTTAATTCTAATCAATTTCAACCAGGTTCGTTGAGCGAACAACCATTGTCCATTAATCACAGTTTTCCTGGCTGATCTCACACCAAGTATTTTTGCACTTCAGGGCGTCCTCTTCCAGGATAGGGCTCTCACAAAGTATCCGTCCCTGGCATTTAAAATCGTTCAGTGCTCGAAAAATTGCTTGAAAATCAAGATCCGACTCCTCCAGGGGGAGATGCTCTTTTTCACCTTTATCTCCATACTCAATGCCAGAAATATGGATATGAATGTCTTTGAGAGCGCTGTCGCCCAACGCATTGCCATAATCCTCCAAGACCTGTGCCCATTCATCATATGAATTAACCGATCCATCGCCTGCTCGAGCATGCAGATGGGCGACATCCAGGCAAGGCTTGACACCTTTGAGCATCTGGCTCATTTTAATGGTGTCGGTTAAAGAGCCCAGCATTGCGGATTTTCCCATCGTTTCCGGGCGTAATGTCACCGGATTATCCGCAGAACGCAGTTCTTCCAGACAATTCTCTAGCCGCTTGATAGCTGTTGGCAGCACAGCTTCGGGAGGTTGTTGGAAATAAGAACCCGGGTGAAAGATTATGTCAGAGGCACCAGCCAAATTCCCAAAATGAGCTGCATCCATTAATCGTTTTCGAGATTTGGGCCATTCCTGCTCATCTGCGTTTAGATTGATGTAATAAGGCGCATGAACGCTGATCGCAACGCCTCCTTCTTCAGCAGTAGTCTTAATCAAGGCGCAGGTTTTTTCTGAAACGCGAACTGAGCGTACCCATCCCAATTCCAGACAATTTAAACCTAGTTCCGCACTATGAAGGACTCCTCCAACGCTTCCTCCCGGTTTTTTTGGAGTTGATTTTGGTGAACCTACGGTTCCAAATAAGAATGAAAGTGATGTCATATCTGACCTCGATAGAAAAGAATTTTGAACCTGGTGATGCAATATTACTGGAATAATGAACTCAAACGGACCCAGAGAGGCGGACCGAGGATCAGGAAACCGATTAAGGCTGCAGAACCAGCCGCGATCAGGACTGCAGCGGCTCCAACATCCTTCCCCACCTGGGCTAACTCATGCTGCTCAGGGCTGGCCAGATCGACGACAGCTTCTAGGGCAGTGTTGATAAATTCAGCAGTCCAAACCATGGCGATGGCGATGATGATCAGTGCCCAATCATGCGCATCTAATTTCAACCAGATAGATATGGTGATCACCGTGACGCTGACAATGGCGTGGATCCAGGCATTTCGCTGAGTGCGGATGACATACCACCATCCACCAAACGCATAGCGGAAAGATTGAGCACGAGTTTTTAAGAATTCAATCATGGGAGTGAGATGATTGCTGGTCAGTTATTCAGGGACAGTTATTTTGGAGTCAAGCTGGCTCAAAATCTGAGATTGAGCAGACCACATGATCTCTTTATCTTCAGACTCGAAATGATCATAGCCGAGTAAAT
>JBEQLH010000001.1:6137-9607 GCA_040326075.1 Anaerolineales bacterium | reverse complement strand
GCAGACCACATGATCTCTTTATCTTCAGACTCGAAATGATCATAGCCGAGTAAATGTAAAACACCATGCACAACCAGTAATTGGATTTCCGCCTCCACAGGATGTCTTCGTTTATTCGCCTGGCTTTTTGCCTGAGGAAAGGAGATGATCACATCCCCAAGGTAGGTATGCCCTGTATCTGGATCGGTAAAACCAGCCGGAAATGCTAAAACATCAGTCGGAGCATCAATCGATAGGTATTCATTATTGAGCTTTTGAATCCTTTGATCATCGTCCACCAATATCGTTAAATCAGAATCGGGGGAGACTCCTAGATGGTTGAGAGCTGCCAAAACCGAGCGTTCAAGATGGGAGGAGTTTAAAAAATCACTGTATTGGTCTGCAATGTCGAGAAAGACCGTCATTTACGCATCCGGTCCTGGGTTGGCTGGAAGATCTGAAGATTGCCTGGAGATAATGGGTACTGTAGGAACCTCTTTACTTTTTTGAGGGCTTTCTTTTTTTGTATCAGGATATTCAAGCCGTGGGTGGTAAATCCCCCGTAAAGTCGTGGTGAAGGAATCGATCAGCTCATCCAGATCGCGTAAGGTCAGATTGGTCTCGTCAAGTTGACCTGAGGAGAGGCGGTTTTCCACAACACTTTTTATCACTTTCCGTAGTTGGTTTTCATCAGCAGGTCGCTCAGCTCTTACCCTGGCTTCACTGCCATCTGCCAGCATGAGGATGGCAGTCTCGCGAGACCTCGGTCTGGGGCCAGGATAAATAAATTGGCTTTCATCAACCAGGCTTTCATCGCCACCTGCAGCTTCAACTGCTTTGGCAAACTGGTAACGAGTTTTCATTGTCCCATGATGCTCAGCGATGAAGTCCTGGATTCGGCGTGGTAAACGATGTTTCCTGGCAAGTTCGAGACCATCTGAGACGTGCCGGATGATCGTTTGGGCACTGCTGACCTGATCGAGAGAATCATGGGGGTTGGAATTACCTGGTAATTGATTTTCGATGAAGAAGTACGGATTGAGCGCTTTTCCGGAGTCATGATAGATTGCACCAACCCTGGTCAGCAATGTATCTGCGCCAATTATCTCTGCGCCTTGCTCAGCCAGGTTGGAAACCTGAAGACTGTGCTGGTAGGTACCAGGTGCATTACGTAAAATGAATTGCAACAGTGGATGATCTGGTCTGGAGATCTCCATCAGCTGCAGAGCAGTTGTCATACCCAGGAGTTGAGCCAGAATATACTGCAGCAGGACCGTCAGACTGCTTGAGGCAATCCCATTTACCAGAGCTATTCCGACCAGGGCTGCAATAACGATCAGGTCAATATTGGGTTGTGGGAGTCGAAAGGCGAGGATCACTAATATTTCTATGAATGCGATCACCGCCGCAGCCCAGAAAAATGAAGTAATCCGGCGGGCTGGGCCCAGCGCAAATACTCCGCTGTAACTGCCTAATAAGTTGTATAGGGTCAGCTCCAATGCGTTTGGGGTATCGTAAGCATAAAGAATACACAAGGGTAAAGTAAATACCAAAGCGGTTTTGGTCCCAAATAATGAGGCTACCACCAGGCTGAATGCTGCCAATGGGTATATATATGGGATCATTGATTGGTTGGTAACAACAAACCTGCCACCAACTAAAAATACGATAAATAAGATGATGATCAAAGCTAACCCACGCAGATCTTGGGTCAGCTCGGGGTTGCGGCTCAAGTAAACGAGGAAATAAATCAGGGTAAGTATTGCGAGTGAAGCAGCACTTACCAGATCCTGCCAGCGGGTTTCAGGTTTCACCAAGCCGAAAAGCTCTAAAGCTTCGATGTCGGTCTCGCTAATAATTTGTCCCCTGAGCAGAATCGTTTGACCTTGAACGAAAGATCTTTCAACCGGCACTACCGATTCACGAGCTAATTGACGAGCAGTCTCGGTTTGTACTTCACTGTACAGGCTGTTCGGGACGACAAATCCATTAACCATTTCGGAGACAATCGCAGCCTGATCTTCAGGTAGTGAAAGGCTGACCAGGGTTGGAACGTTATTGCGGGCTGCTTCCAGACGGTCTTCACGAATTGTGGCACGCATAACTTGTTCAAGGACGACAATTGATTCCTGTTGAATAGCTTGCCAACGCGAATCGCTTAAATCCAATATATTCTGGGCTGTCTCCTGGTCAAGAAGTATATCTTCCAATGCGGCAAGATCGGTTCCTTTCTGTTCGTTGGTAGCATACGTATCGGCGCGCACACTGTTTATATAAGCCAGGGTCGCTCGCAAACTTTCTAATTGGTGACGGGCAATTGATGTATCTGGTGGAGAATAAATAGCGGCAATAGATTCAGATGCTGATTCTTGTTGGGATTGAGTGAGGATATCACTGGTGTAAGTCAATGAACGTGGAGCGACAATCTCCCTGGCGGCAACCTCGCCAGTCTTTAATTGGGTATTGATCTGATTTGTGAAGAAGGGAACCATCAAAGCAACCAGGGTGAAAACGGCAATCGCCAATAATAACAAACTTAAGACGAAGCCACGACTCCGCTGCCAATTGCCTTGCTTTGAAATCTGATTTCCAGCCATAAAAAATCTTATTCGTCTACCAAAAGCTGGCGGACAATTTGACTCACCTGTGAGCCATCAGCGCGACCTTGAATGCGCGGCATGAGCACCTTCATCACCATTCCCATTTCCTTGGGGGAACTCGCTCCCACCTCTGCAATTGCCTCATTCGCCATTTCTTCAATCTCATCATGGGTGAGAGGTTGAGGCAAATAGGGTTCTAATATCCTGATCTCCGCCTCTGCTTCTGCCGCAATATCCGCTCGACCGGCTCGTTCGGCATCGGCGATTGTTTCACGCCGAGATTTGATCTCTTTCTGAAGTATGACCAGGACATCAGGTTCTTCCAGAGGTTCGCCTTTATCAACCTCGGCCAGTTTGATGGAGGATAAAACCATGCGATATGTGCGCTTACGGAGGTCATCACTGGCGCGCATAGCATCTTTGAAGTCAGATTCAATCTGCTTTTGAGTGTCCATAAGTTTCATTATACCCATTTTCGGAACAAAAATAAGAGTATTAGGAATCTGTGAAGACGGCTTATCCCATCGGAAACCGCATTGGTTGTCCCCCAAGTAAATGCAGATGCAGGTGAAATACTGCCTGCCTGGCATCAAGCCCACTGTTAAGAATCAGGCGATAACCGGTCTCTGAAACACCTTTTTGCCTAGCTAAATCCCTGGCGACAATGAACAAATGTCCGATGAGGAATTGGTGTTCGTTTTCCAGATCATTGATCGATTCAATATGTTGGGTTGGGATGATTAATATGTGGACAGGTGCAGCAGGATGGATATCCAGGAATGCAATTGCATGCTCGTCCTGGTGAATGATGGTACTGGGGCTAGTACCTTCGATTATTTTGCAAAATATGCAGGTTGGATCCACAGAATTACCTGTCGGAAGCTGGAATTT
>JBEQLH010000001.1:0-6037 GCA_040326075.1 Anaerolineales bacterium | reverse complement strand
GGCATGTTTGCTGCAGAAGTACCTGGCCTGGCTGAATAGGTAAAGACATGCCCACCGGCGAAAGATATCTGGCGAACGAGCTCCATCGTTGCCATGAATTCCTGATCTGTCTCACCTGGGAAACCGGCGATCAAATCTGTGGTAATGGCGATATCTGGACAGGCAGACCGAGCCGCATTCACCAATGAGACATATGATTCAGGTGTAGTCTTGCGTGCCATGCGGCGCAGCACCCCGCTAGATCCTGATTGGAGTGGAAGATGGAGGTGGCGGCACAATCTAGGGTCCTCCCACAGAGAGAAGAACTCACCCTCCAGATCCCAGGGTTCAAGGGAGGATAGTCGCAGGCGAGGGACATCGGTTTCGCGTAATATTATTTTTACCAGTTCGGATAAATGAAGTGAATCGGAAAAATCCTGCCCCCATGATCCCAAATGGACTCCGGTCAGGATGATCTCCTTCGCCGAGCTGGCAGCTTGTAATTTTCCATTTACTGCTGCGTTCACATCAGCCAGTATTTCAGCAACCGGACGGCTGCGTCCTTGACCACGGGCAATAGTGGTCACACAGAAAGTGCAGCGATTATCACACCCGTCCTGGACCTTTATAAAAGCACGTGTGCGCAAGCGAGCTCCAGGAATCAGTTCTCTTGACAATGGTTCAAGTTCAAATGAATCTGCAGGGATTTGAAGCAATTGCGGTACCAAATAATCTTTTTCTGCGTTGGAGACAACCTGGGTCACCCCAGGAAATGTTGAAGCAATATCCGGATTTTGGGTAGACCAGCAACCAGTAACAATAATCTCATTTGTGCCAGCCCGTTCGGCCCAGCGGATTTTACCTCTCGAATCGGAATCGGCTGCATAAGTGACTGTGCAGGTGTTGATTACAGCCAGATCAGCTTCGCCAGGAGTGGCAACGAGGGTATGACCAGCGGCGCGGAATTGACGCGCATAATTCTCAATTTCACTCTGGTTTAACCTGCATCCGATCGAGTCGAGAAAGATTTTCATCACATTATTGGCTGATTATGGCAAACGAGTGTGGAAGCGACTATGGACTTAAGACACTGAAATTGTCAAAGAGAACCACAGTTTGAGTGTTTTCAAGATTTCCAGCGATTACACCGACATCTCCCTTAGTAAGCTCACTGTCCTTTACACTGGCAAGTCTTTGTCCGTTGACATAAAAATCAAGTCGGTCTGCAACACAATCAGCACGAAGATGGTTTTTTGCTTTATCTTGGGAAATGACTTCACTGGGCAGCATCCCTGGAAGATCAATCAAAGATTGAATGCCGTTTATCATTTTACCAACACCATAATAACCATCGCTGCTGATAACGAAGAAGTAGAAGTTATCTTGATCCGCCCCTCGACAGACCACTCCGTAGATGTCGTCAGGTGAACCGATAACTTTAATCGAGTCAGCTTCTAGACGAACGTCGGAGAAATTCATGCCTGGACCTGTCCATAGCATTTGATGATCCCCCTGGACCTCGACCCGATAATATCCGTCAAAATAATCCAGGATGCCGTAATTTTCGTTGGTCAGGTTAACCCAACCACTGTTAGGATTGGAAAAATCATCCTGAAATATCACCTCCCCGGAGGATAATTCAAAGAAACGAGATGTAAGGGAGGATACCTGGCAGGCAGATAGAATCAAAATGAATGCGGCTGCAAGGGTGATCGATCGCAACATGAAGATTTTTGCCAGATTTTTCTCAATAAAAGATGGATATTGTAGCATAGGACTTCGAGAATTAATCATCTCCTCAAGGGAAATGGGTTTCCAGTAAGCGACGGGCCTGTTCGGAAATCTGGGAATCATTTGGCGCCAAGGATTGCACAAGCTTAAATCGTTGATATGCCTGGAGGGTGTCACCATCCAATATGTGGATTAATCCGAGATGTAAATTTGCTGGGAGGAAATTGGGATCAATATCTAATGCGCGTTGAATAAAGCGACGAGCGATATGGGGGCTGTCCAATAGCAGGTAAATTTGCCCCAACATATCAAGGGATGTTGGATCCGATGGATCCAGGATCACAGCTTCTCTGGCAGCGGGTAATCCTTCATCAGATAACTTGGATTCGTATTTGATATAAAAGTTCGCTAAAGACTGCCAGTAGACCGGATCGCGTGGGGAAATTTCAACCGCGCCCTGATAATGGGCTTCAGCGGCGGACAAATTTCCCAGCAAGCCAAGTGTGTTACCAATTTCAACCTGGATAGCCGGATTATTGTCGTCGAGTTGGGCGGCAGCATGAAGATAGACAAGTGCCATGTCATACTGTTCTTCACGCTGCCAATATAACCCCATCAATATATTGGCAGCTAAGGAGTTTGGATCAACTGTTAAAGCTCGTTCAATCTGTTCTGAGCCTTCTTGACCCATCTGGTGTAAGGCTTCACCCAGATAAGCCCATGCGTCTGCATATTCAGGATTTAACTCGGTTGCCCTGGACAGGGCGATAACCGCCAAGTCCCATTCTTCTATGGATGCCAGGGCTTGACCGGAAGAAACTAATAGATGAGCTTGATCATTGCGAATGCGCGCAGAACGAATGTTTTGGGTGACAGCAGTGGTGTTTTCTGAAAGATTTGGATCTAATTCCGCGGCGAGGGTGAGGTAGGCAATTGCGGACTCAGGTTTGGAGGCTGCCAACATCAGACCCAAGGTATAGTTTGATTCTGGATCGGTGGGATTAATTCTTACCAGTTCTGATTGGTGTTGAATGGCAATATCAAAATCACCCAGCTGGCGGTAGGTTTCAGCCAAGCGGGAATGCAATTCAGCAGGTGTCCCGCCAGCTTCGAGAGCCTCTTCCCAATGTAAAACAGCTGATTGAGGATCATCTGCTAGCTGAGCTGCATCCCCTAATGCAGTCAGCCCGCTAGCTGACAAACATCCAGATTGGTCACCTTGCTGGAGGTATTTTCGAGCGTTTTGTTCGTCTCCTCCATTGAGCGACAATATTCCTGCCAGTTCCCAGAGGTCTTCCCTCCAGGGAGAATATTGAATTGCTTGAAAGATGTTCTGGGAAGCCTTTATACTGTCACCAGCTTCATTCGCCTGGCGGGCAATCTGTAAAGCTTCTTGCATCCCACGCCAATGGGAAGATATCCCAAGCAAAGAGATTAATATCAATGGTAAAAGCACCCGGATGATCAGGGAAAAGCGGCGGCGGTTTTTCACAGGAGAAATTATAGCCGACAGGATTAGAAAGGTGACATATATCAGTTGTTTTCCCCCAATCATATGGCTATAATTGATAGGAAATTATCATTGGAGAAATTATGGATTTCGCATTGACAGATGAGCACCGCATGGTGCAGCACATGGTGAAGGGATTCGCACAGAAGGAAGTAACCCCGATCATTAAAGAGTATGATCGCAAACAGGCAATGGCACCCTTTGTCCTGCCTCGAATGGGCGAGTTAGGCATCCTGGGGATATGTCTCCCTGTACGGTACGGTGGACAGGGGATGGACTATATCGCCTTGGGATTAGCATGCGAGGAACTGGAAGCAGTCGATAGTACATTGCGCGTGGTAATGTCCGTTCATGTTGGTTTGAACAGTCTGGCGCTGCTGCAATGGGGAACCGAAGAGCAAAAAGAGCAATTCCTCGTTCCTCAATCCAGGGGAGAGAAAATCGCCTGTTTTGGTCTGACAGAGCCCGGAGCTGGATCAGATGTGGCGGCGATGGACAGCACTGCCAGGTTATCTGGAGACAAATATATTATCAATGGGGAAAAAATGTGGATCTCCTTGGCAACAATGGCGGACCACGCGCTGATAGTTGCCAGAACGAACCCTGATGCACCTGATCCCCATGATGGGCTGAGCGCATTCATGGTTGAGCTCGACCAGCCTGGCGTAAGTTGTGGTGATATTCATGGAAAATTAGGTGTTCGAGCAGGTTCAACCGGTTGGCTCTCATTTCAAGATGTGGAGATTCCACGACAAAACCTGATCGGAGAAGAAGGGGAGGGATTTAAAATCGCTATGTCCTGCCTGGATAATGGCCGCTATACGGTAGCAGCTGGAGCGACTGGTTTGATCCGCGCCAGTCTTGAAGCAAGCATCAAGTATGCCGGAGAGCGGAGAGCTTTTGGCCGGGAAATTGGGAAATTTCAGCTGGTTCAGCAGAAGATTGCCCACATGGTAAAATCCTACGAAGCTGCCCAATTGTTGTACCTTCGGGCGGGATGGATGAAGAATCAAGGTGTACGAAATACGCGGGAAACATCATTAGCAAAGTGGTTTGCCACAGATGCCTCCTTTGACGCAGCTTCAGAAGCGATCCAAATCCATGGTGCGTACGGGTACAGCGATGAATACGATGTCGAAAGATATTTACGTAATGCAAAAGGGGCGATTCTATATGAGGGGACGAGTGAAATACACCAATTGATGCAAGCTGGATTTGCTCTCGGATACCGGGATGATGTCCCACTGCGTTGTGAATTACCAGCTTTTAATGTAGATGCCTGGCGAAACGAATAATCAATTAATTTCAACAAACCACATGTTAAGGAGGTTATTTTGAAAATCATTGTTTGTGTCAAACAAGTGCCCGACACAGCTGCGAAAGTTGTTGTGGAAAATGGGCAAGTCACATGGGGCGATGCGCCCTTAGTGATCAATCCGTGGGATGAGTACGCAGTAGAGACCGCTCTTCTGCAGCAAGAAGCTCACGGTGGAGATGTCACTGTGATCAGCGTCGGGGGGGAGGAGGCGAAAGAAGCTCTTAAACATGCCCTGGCAATGGGTTGTGGTAATGCCATCCAGGTTTCAGAACCTGCGCTTGCAAATGCTGATAGCCTGGTTACATCCCAAGTTCTAGCAGCAGCAATCCAGAAAATTGGCGATGTAGACATGGTGTTCTTCGGCCGGCAAGCGATCGATGGTGATGTGGGTGTGACTGCGGCACAAACAGCCCGTGTTTTGGGTTGGCCAGCCTATACCCTGGTCTCGGCAATCTCGGAACTCGATCCTGGAAATGGATCCATACGAGTAGAACGGTCTGTTGAAGAAGGCCGCCAGGTTGTGGAAGGCAAACTGCCCTCCGTTGTCAGCGTGGTTAAGGACATCGGTGAGCCCCGCTATCCATCTTTCATGGGTATTCGAAAAGCTTCTAGAGCTGAGATTCCTATATGGAGTGTGGCGGATTTAGGAACAGAGGTATCCGATCCGGTTGTAACATGGCCGGAGATCACCAACCCACCCAAACAAGAGGTGCTTACTGAGATAGTCAGTGGTGATTCCTCTCAGGAGATCGCTGAAACGCTGGCTGGGAAAATCCTCGAAGAGAAGGTGCTGTGATGGCTGATAAGATTTGGGTTTATATCGATCAATTCAATGGAGAGGCGATCCCATCTTCTTGGGAGGCGATCGGCGCGGGACGGCTGCTTGCTGACCAGATTGGTGGCGGAGTTACAGCAGTTGTTGCGGGTGTTCAAGTTAAGGAAGCTGCGGAACTAGCGGTCCAATATGGAGCGGACCAGGTTTACTTCTGTGATGATGGAACTTTGAAAGATTTTCGGGCGGAACCATATGCAAGTTTGCTGAGTGGTTTAGCACAAGAACATCAACCTGAAGTTATCCTCTTTCCCACGACAAGTCGAGGTCGGGAGCTGGCAGCCATGGTTGCAGTGGACTTGAAAACCGGCGTGTTGCCAGATGTGACAGCTCTCGAAGTCCAGGATGGAAGCGTGGTTGTCACAAGACCGGTCTATGGTGGAAAATTGCTCGCGAAGGCTGTGTGCAGTGCTCGTCCACAATTGATCACCTTGCGGGTGAGAGCGTTCCCAACCCCGGAAGAAGATAGTTCAAGAACAGGAATTATCAATGAAGTACCAGCAGCTGTCTCTGAGGATGATATCCAGACGAAGGTTGTTGGCTACACTGAGAGTAGTGGTGGGGTGAGTTTGAATGATGCTGGGGTGATTGTATCCGGAGGTCGGGGCGTTTCCAATAATCCCGCATTAATGCCTCCTGCGGATATGGACGAGAGCGAGGCCGAAAT
>JBEQLH010000140.1:0-7820 GCA_040326075.1 Anaerolineales bacterium | reverse complement strand
TCACGACCGAGCAGCTCGCCGCCGCGATCATCGATGGCGATCTCAACCGCGCCTGTGGAGTCCTCACCCAGGAAGGCGGTCGCGCCGGAGATGGTGAGCATGGAGGCGATGTGAACACTATCATCGGGAGCAAGTTCTACACACCCGATTTCATCCGTGCATTCGAAGTCAGCAATAACTTCTCCTGCAGGGGCTTCTTCCGCGGGGGCTTGTGTGGCAGCAGGCGCACAAGCTGCCAGGACCATGCCGGCTAATACCAGCAGTGATAATAATGTAAGAATTTTCTTATTCATTTCCTCTTTCCTCCTCCAGAAAGATTTAGATTCCCGCTCATGCGGGTTGAACAAAGCATTATTGACAATGGGATCTTATAGCTAAGCCAGGCATCACCTCCATAAATGCCTTGTAAGCGTTTGACCATGATTAACACTATACTGGACAAATCGTTACGACTCTTTTCTTGATTTCGCTTCCCAAGGCAGTAGTTAATTCCTTGATTTTACCGATTTGTGAATAAACGGTCAAGGGGAAATGAGGAAGTCATATCTGAATGTTATACGATTTTCAAGTTATGGAAAGTGTATTTTTTCCAAATTAAGGTTCAGATAGGAGGTAATCAAATGGAAGCTGCCTATGATAAAATATTAATGTTTGATGGATTTAATAAATGAACCGGGAAAACCAACTAGCGCTGCCTCCAGCACCCAACCTGATCGGAGCCATCCGATCGGGTTTTGATGCTACGACAAATCATATGCTGTTGATTTTGTTCCCGATCATTCTGGATTTATTCCTTTGGGTTGGCCCTCGTCTCCGGTTAACAGATTTGATCAATTCTTTATCAAATCAACTTTTCATGGTGTACACCCTGCAAGATTCTGAAATGATTGAATTAATCGGACCACTGCAGGAAATCTGGTCTGCAATTGCAGAGCATTTCAATTTATTAGCAGTTCTGCGGACATATCCAGTCGGTATAACCAGTCTAATGGTTTCGCAGCTGCCGGTAAACTCACCACTTGGATTTCCAGCTTCATGGGAGATTAATTCCTTCGGAGGCGCTTTTATTGCCTTTGTTTTGATAACGGTCTTGGGGATCCTACTTGGAACATTGTATTTCAAAGTCGTGGCTCAGGCAGCGGTTGCAGGCGAAGTAAATTGGCGCCAGGCGTTAGAGGAATGGCCGTGGACTTCGCTGCAAATGCTTTTTTTGGCGTTACTATGGGCAATGTTTCTGCTCTTTATCACCATTCCAGGAAGTTTTCTTCTCTCCCTGGTTGTTTTGAGCGGCGTAACGTTCGGCCAGTGTGCCATATTCTTATACGCTGGATTTGTGTTTTGGTTGATCCTGCCGATAATATTCTCACCCCACGGAATTGTTTTAAACCGCAACAGTTTCTTTACCTCGATAAAGGTAAGCACAAAGTTGATGCGCAAGACTTTACCAACCTCAGTCCTGTTTATCTTGACAGTATTTCTGCTGAGCAAGGGGTTGGATATCCTGTGGTTGGTGCCAACAGATGCATCCTGGTTACTGTTAATTGGCATCCTGGGCCATGCCTTCATCACAACTGGATTGTTGGCCTCCAGTTTTGTTTATTATCGGGATGCATTGCAGTGGATGCAAGACATGGTAAAAATTGGTAACGTTACGACTGTAAAAAATTAGAAAATCCAAAACATTGTTGGATTCTCTTCACAATGAAAGAAGAATCATTTAAGGATGTTGGAGGTTTGTAGTCGATGGTAAATGATAAAAATAGTTCATACGATGCAAAAGATATTCAAGTTTTGGAGGGATTGGAAGCTGTCCGCAGGCGTCCCGGGATGTACGTTGGTGGAACTGATGTAAAAGCCTTGCATCACTTGATATATGAAGTGGTTGACAACTCGATTGACGAAGTTTTAGCAGGAGCTTGTGATCGGATCGAAATCACAATCCATGAAGATAGCAGCGTAACGGTAGTTGACAATGGTCGCGGTATCCCAGTAGATATCCACCCGCAAGAGAAGAAATCGGCTTTGGAAGTCGTAATGACCACATTGCATGCGGGAGGAAAATTCGGTGGTGGTAGTTATAAAGTTTCGGGTGGCTTGCACGGCGTTGGCGTATCCGCAGTAAATGCCCTCTCAGAATGGTGTGAGGTGAATGTTAAACGGGACGGTAAAATCCATCACCAGCGTTACGAGAGAGGTTATCCAGTTGGTCCAGTTAAGGTGACTGACAAAGTAGCCAAAAATGACACCGGGACAAGCATCAGGTTTAAATTCGATCCAGAGATCTTCACCAGTGATGTTGAATATCGTTTCGATACGCTTGTGCAGCGTTTTCGGGAAATGGCGTTCGTTACTCAGGGTGTCACTATTTATTTCTTGGATGAGCGTTCCGATCGCGAAATGACGTTCTACTTTGAGGGAGGAATTACTTCCTTTGTAAGGTATCTAAACCGCAACCGCAAAACCCTGCATCGGGTCGTCCATGTTGAAAAAGAAATCGATACGATCACCATTGACTCAGCGATTCAATATACGGATGCCTATTCAGAGTCTATCTATGCCTTCGCCAACACGATCAACACCATCGATGGCGGAACTCACCTGACTGGATTAAGGGCGGCTGTGACGCGCACGATTAATGATTACTCACGGCGGAATGGATTGCTGAAAGACTCTGATCCTAATTTCTCCGGAGACGATACCCGAGAGGGATTAACTGCGATTATCAGCATAAAACATCCTGATCCGCAATTCGAAAGCCAGACAAAAGTAAAGCTGATGAATCCCGAAGTACAAACCATAGCTCAGCAAGTAGTGAATGAATCGTTTGGTAGTTTTCTTGAAGAAAATCCGTCTGAAGCCAAGGCGATCGTCCAGAAGTGCCTGACTTCTGCCAGAGCGCGGGATGCAGCCCGCAAGGCGCGCGACCTGGTGATCCGTAAATCGGCGCTGGAAAGTTTAACGCTCCCTGGAAAACTGGCTGATTGTTCTGAACGCGATTCAACCAAGACCGAGCTGTTCATCGTTGAGGGTGATAGCGCAGGTGGATCAGCAAAACAAGGCCGTGATCGCCATTTCCAGGCAATATTGCCTTTGCGCGGAAAGATCCTGAATACGGAGCGAGCCAGACTGGATAAAATTCTAACCAGCAATGAAGTCAGGGCATTGATCTCTGCCTTGGGGACTGGAATAGGTGAGAATTATGATCTCTCAGGTTTACGGTATGGGCGCATAATCATCATGACGGATGCCGATGTGGATGGGAGCCACATCAGGACCTTACTATTAACTTTTTTCTTCCGCTATATGCAGCCACTGATCGATGAAGGGCATCTATTTATTGCCCAACCACCTCTGTACCGGATTGCACATAAGAAACAAGTGCAATATGCTTATACTGAACAAGACAAGGAACGTCTGTTTAAAGAATTAGGTGTCAATTCGGAGAAGGTTGCCCTTTCAAGGTATAAGGGATTGGGAGAGATGAACCCCGAACAGCTCTGGGATACCACCATGGACCCCAGTCAACGGACTTTGTTGATGGTAACAATCGAAGATGCTGCTGAAGCAGATCGCACTTTTGATATGTTGATGGGTTCCGCAGTACCCCCTCGGCGTCGTTTCATTCAAACCCACGCCCGGGAAGTTCGAAATCTGGATATATAGACTCATACACTGATATTTTTCTTGATTTTCGAACCTTTTCAAGTACCTGGGTGGGGTGGACCCAATTCTAGGATGATCCCCATAGTTGAGCGATGACGATAGAACGCGGATCGCTGTTAATTAATCGCTATCGAATAAAAGCTATCCTTGGCCAGGGTGGGATGGGTTCTATTTACCGCGCGGTGGATGAAAATATCGGGGCGGAAGTTGCTGTTAAGGAAAACCTGTTCACATCTGATGAGTATGCCCGCCAGTTCCGCCGAGAAGCGGTGATCCTGGCGAATCTTCGCCATTCTAACCTGCCAAGAGTGACAGATCATTTTGTGATCGATGGACAGGGGCAATATCTGGTGATGGACTTCATCGAAGGGGAAGATCTTCGTGAGCGGATTGACCGCCAGGGTTTACTTTCGGACGCGGACTCGGTCATCCTGGGAACTGCGATTTGCGAGGCGCTTACTTACCTGCATTCTCGCCAACCACAAATTGTTCACCGGGATATTAAACCGGGGAATGTAAAGATCACCCCCAGCGGGAATTTAATCCTGGTTGATTTCGGTTTGGCGAAAGTTGCACAAGGGAGCCAGGTGACCACCACTGGGGCAAGGGCGATGACTCCTGGTTATTCTCCTCCGGAACAATATGGGACTGCGAGAACAGACCACCGCACAGACATTTATTCACTGGCCGCAACGCTCTATATGTCCCTGACAGGAGCTCTGCCTGAGGATGCCCTGGCGCGGGCAATGGGGCAGGCTGAACTCACCCAGGTCCGTAAGCACAATCCCAAAGTATCCCGCCGGTTGGCAGCGGTAATCGAAAAAGCGATGGAAGTACGTCCGGAACAACGCTTCCAGAATGCTGATGAATTCAAGAAAGCATTAAAGAATACACGGGTGATAACGGATCGCAAAATCCCCAAAGAGGCAACCCTCGTTCCTGCCCTCGTGGGAGCTGGGAAGGCAGCTGAGGATGTGAAAGTAGACCGCCATACTGGATCATTGTTTTCGGGGACTAATGAAGCAAATTATAACGCTGCGCAGCCTTCACTGATGGGCTCATCGCTTAGCCCTGAAGCACCCGCGCAACCGCTTTCCCGCTGGGGAAGAAACCGGAGTATAGGCTGCTGGCTGATCGGCGCTTTTTTTATCGTCATTATTACAGTGGTTATCGGTGGAGCATATCTCTTCCAACCTGATTTGATTAACCAGGCGGTTGGTTGGCTGCCAGAAAGTTTTGCATTCATCCCACTTCCTGGCGGAATGAATACTCCTACCATGGAAAGTGCTTTGATAACTGCCACTCAAAGTCCAGCCATTGTTGCTGCGGTGGATAGAACTGAGACTCCACTCAAACCCTCTCCAACAGCGAGCCCAGCTGCATCGACCAGCACAAGTACACCAACAGAGGCAGCTACCCGAACTCCTCAACCGACAGCATCGATAGCTCCGTCCCCAACTCCCGTGGGTGGAGGAGCCAGCCAGATCGCATATGCCAGCGATTTGACCGGTTTGCCTCAAATCTGGTTGATGAACGCGGACGGAACTGGTTCACGCCAGATCACGGATATGCAAGAAGGCGCATGCCAACCTGTCTGGTCGCCAGATGGAGACCGGTTGGCATTTATATCCCCATGCGCCGGCAACCAGGAAACATACCCTGGTGCTGGAATTTTCGTCATGGATCTGGATGACACTCCCCTTTTAAATCTGTCTTCTGTACCAGGCGGCGATTTCGACCCGGATTGGTCGCCGGATGGGATGAAAATTGCATTCACATCATTGCGTGATTACAACCGGGCGCAAATCTATGAATTCAACCTGGAAGATAACAGTACTCGCTCACTCTCTGCAAACACTGTCCGCGACAGCCAACCAGCCTGGTCGCCAGATGGAGGGGAAATGGCTTTTGTTACTACGCGGCGGGGACCCTACCAGATCTGGATCACCGGTAATGACGGACAGGAAGCAGTTTTATTGTCGCGCAGCGGGAGTCTTAAAGATACCCATCCGGAATGGTCGCCAGATGGTCAGGTGATCATTTTTACCCAGAATGAATTGTTGGGCGGAGTGCCCAGGTTGGTTGCGATGCGGGTTGAGGAAGGCAACCTGATTGAAAACCGGGTAATCCGGGACGTAATTCCAATGCAAGAGGCTTCTTATTCACCAGATGGGGCCTGGATCGCATTTGAGAGCTGGCCGGAAGGCAGCAATCATGACATTTTCATCATGACTCCCAATGGTTTGGCCCGCCAACGATTAACCAGCGACGAAGCCTTCGATTTTGATCCAGCCTGGCGACCGTAAAATTTTTTGGCAGAGTAAGTGCTTGTAATATTTATCACTTTCGAGGATAATTGGTATCGTTATAACTTCGGAGAGAAGTTGCTTGATCCGAGGTAAGCTGGCTAAATTCTCGTTTGGAGGTCGCTCAAGTTTATGGTTTTCCGGTTACATGAGAAGCTATAAAAAAAGTAAATCCAATCTATGGTTATGAAGATGACCCTCAAGCGGAAACTTATGATTTGATCGCAGAATTCGATTATGCGATTATTGTGGAGTAAACAGAAATTGATTGGCGGTGAGGCTGCTACTCCGGAAATTTGTGAAAGATTAACAAGCAAAATCCAAAATCAGAAACAAGGAGCATACTATGACAGCAAAAATCATTGATGGCAAAGCAACAGCTGCTGAAGTCCGCCAAAAAGTCGCCGAGGATGTCGCCGAAATGGTGGCAGCCGGGAAACCAAAACCTGGTTTAGCAACTGTCCTGGTTGGAGAGGACCCGGCCTCACAGGTGTACGTTCGATCCAAGATAAGGGCTTGTGAGAAAGCCGGGATCGAATCTTTCGGATTTAAACTTCCAGCTACTGCTTCCCAAGAGGAAGTTGAGGGATTGGTAAAAGAATTGAACGCTGATCCAAAGGTTAATGGAATACTTGTCCAATTACCTCTGCCGGATGGATTGGATGAAGAAAAGGTACTGCAGGCCATTAATTTGGAAAAGGATGTGGATGGGTTCCACCCGATAAATATTGGTCGTTTAGCACAGAAGGGTCGCGAATCACTATTTGTGCCCTGCACACCATCCGGGATCATGTATTTATTGGGTCAAACAGGAGTTCCTCTGGAAGGAGCAGAGGCAGTTGTTCTGGGGCGATCCAATATTGTCGGTATGCCGGTCGCGTTGCTGCTGGTGAAAAGCAACGCAACGGTCACGATCTGCCACTCACGCACGAAAGACCTGCCTGGCACAGTTCGGGAGGCTGATATTTTGATTGCTGCAGTTGGCAGGCCAGAAATGGTGCGGGGGGATTGGGTAAAACCCGGTGCGATAGTGATCGATGTCGGAATTAACCGCGTAGATGATCCCACTCGAGAGAGAGGCTATCGTCTAGCAGGGGATGTATGCTTCGATGAGGTTAAAGAGGTCGCTGGCGCAATTACGCCGGTCCCTGGGGGAGTTGGACCGATGACCATTGCCATGCTATTAACAAACACCGTCCGTGCTGCGAAAATCAGCAGTGGTGGTTGATCAGATTATATTTCATTGAAAAAAAAATGGGCTGGTGAGGCAATCACCAGCCCAATGCATTTAAAGGACCCTTCAGGGCTTAATCCGGAAGCTGTGGAGCATTTGCTCACTGTACTTACCCAGGGGGGTCAGCTTGTATACATAACCGTGGCTTGAGAAATAATAATACTCGTTTGGAGCGCTGAGCCGGTTGAAATATACCCGCCAGCCAGTCAGGTCTCCTTGTGAGTGAACCTCGCGTTCAGCGCCAGCGGCATATTTGTCTATGAACGCATCCAATGTCAGATCACCCAGTTCGAATATTTCGATGGTGAATTTCGGGATTTCGAAACTGGCAGTATCACCGGTTGCCAGGACGATGTCTTGAAAACGAACTCGGTGCGCCGTGAGCGGGTCAGTTTCCTCTAACTGTATAGTTTCTGGCAAGACGGTATATGTATCTGGGTAATCGATTGAAAACAGGAATGTTTGATCTTGGTGGGTGAGCCAATCCACCGGTTTTATTTCACCTTCATCAGCGACGAGTTCGCTTGGGGCGAATGATTCTATCTGTCCTGATTCTTCACCGATCGTCTTGCTCTGAGGTTCTCCTCCGGAGGGGCTGACATTGCCACCACCCTGAT
>JBEQLH010000139.1:0-7829 GCA_040326075.1 Anaerolineales bacterium | reverse complement strand
CTTTTTCCCAACGATAACCTTTTTATCAAACTGCATAACAGTGTGCGTGGTCAGGATGTCTTTGTCATCCAAACTACCTCCCGGCCCGTACATCGCAACCTGATGGAGCTGCTGATCATGCTCCAAACATTACGCCTGGATTCAGCTGGCCGCATCACTGCCGTAGTTCCCTATATTTGTTACGCTCGTTCTGATAAAAAGGACATGCCGCGCGTACCCATAACAGCTCGTCTGGTAGCCGACATGATCGAGATCGCCGGTGCCGACCGCTACATAACCCTGGATATGCATGCCGGGCAAATTCAAGGATTCTTCTCCATACCGGGTGATGTATTGACTGCCTTTCATATCCTCACCGCGCACGTGTTTGAAATGCGCATGAAGATGAAAGATCCGGTAGTTGTGGCTGCTGATCTGGGTTTCGCTAAAAAGGGACGCAATTTTGCGGCCAGCCTTGATGCTCCGATCGCTTTCGTTGAGAAGCGCCGCTCGGGTGATGATGCCCGTCCGGCAGCTCTGACTTTGATCGGGGAGGTGGATGGGCGGGATGTGATTGTGATTGACGACGAGATCGATACTGGCGGTTCGATCAGCCAGGCGGTTAAACTGGTTAAAGAAAAAGGCGCCCGGGATGTATACGCGATATGTGTCCATCCCATATTTTCTAACAAAGCAGAAGATCGCCTGGCAGAGCTCCCAATTAAAACAATCCTCACCACCGATACAGTGCCCATCCCAGAGGAGAAGCGCAAGAAATTAGGTGATCGACTTCAGGTGCTGTCTGTGGCTCCGCTCCTGGGAGAAGTCATCCGCCGCGCGCACGAGGGGCGCAGTGTGGGTGAGATGTTCAACGAATAACGTATGCCTGAGCTGCCAGAAGTTGAGACCATTCGGAATGCTCTCAGAAATGGTGGACGGGGTGGGAAATCATTGATCGGTCGCCGCGTGCAGGAAAGCCATCTATTATGGGAGCGGACACTTGCTGAGCCTACGCCTGGAGAATTCCAGGAACGCATTCTAGGGCAGACTGTCAAGGATGTGAACCGGCGCGGGAAGTTCCTCTTGCTAAATCTGACACCCGATACTTTACTGATCCACCTGCGTATGAGTGGGGATCTGCTCGTTGAAGACCAGACCGCACCGCTGGCACCGCACCATCGCATGATGCTTGATCTGGAGGGCGGTATCCGCCTTGCTTTCAATGATGCGCGCAAATTTGGGCGCGCCTGGTTGGTCGCGGATCCAAAGGTGGTAGTGGGGGGGCTTGGCCCAGAACCCCTGGATGCCGGTTTCACCCACATTGAACTTCACCAAAGGTTGTTGGCCCATCGCCGCCAATTAAAACCCCTGCTCCTCGACCAGACTTTCATCGCCGGGCTGGGAAACATTTACACCGACGAAGCTCTCCATATGGCAGGTTTGCATCCCTTGACGATCTCTAATACCATCAATGGTCCCCAATCCGAACGTTTATGGTTCAGCATCCGGCAGGTACTGCAGGA
The DNA here is from genome assembly GCA_040326075.1 of Anaerolineales bacterium. GTDB lineage: Bacteria > Chloroflexota > Anaerolineae > Anaerolineales > UBA4823 > PFL25. The sequence goes on along the minus strand of JBEQLH010000139.1, from coordinate 6,327 downwards.
TGGAATCGATCGCCAGGGCGCCAGCATCGATTGGGTCTACCGTGGAGGGGATTTTCAAAATTATTTCCGTGTGTACCAACGAACTGGTGATCCCTGTCCGGTTTGTGATACACCCATCCAGCGCATCCTGGTTGGACAGCGCGGGACGCATTACTGCTCGAACTGCCAACCACCACCGAACCAGTTACCAAAATCGGATGCGATCAAAGATGGGTAATCGAACTATCCTCTCACAGGAGTGTGCCTCATGGATATGACTGGAGCGATCTTACTGGCAGTGATTGGGGTTGTGATTGGTTTTTTGCTGGGAGCATTGGTATTTACTTTGCGCAGGGAAGCGCCTCCCCAACCACCTTCCCGAGATCTGGTGCTTACCGATGAGCAGGAAGGTTTGCGTATCTGGCGCGAAGGTAAAGATGAACAACTGGTAATCGAGATAGAAGGGGCAACCTACCACAAGGATAGTGACTTAGGATCCGATCAGAGTCGTCGTTTGACCAGATTGATCAATGAACTGCGGACCTTTTTGAGTGTGCCTTCAACACCGCCTGCTCAAGCACCTGCAACACAAACTGATTCCTTACCGCTTGTCCAGGCACCTGCCGCTCAAACTGATTCCTTAAAGCCGGCTGTTGTCCAGACCGCTGAAGAAGAGAACCGCACCAGCCTCAATCCCTTCCAGATCTTCACCCGATCCTTGCAGCCGTTGGAGAAAACCGGGTCTGATGAGCCAGACAAGAGCATCGTGGCTCAAATCGATGAGATCTTGCAGACTAACCTGGAGAACACACCTCTCGCGGACGAGGGAATTCGCCTGATCGAAGGACCTGACCAGGGCATGGTCATTGAAGTTGGGATGAGCCGCTACACTGACATCGACGAAGTTCCTGAGGCGGAGATTCGCGACCTCATCCGTCAGGCAGTTAGTGAGTGGGAGAGCCGCACGGCCGAGTAATCTCCAGTATAAATACAATCCACTGGATTAACCCAAATCCTGGAGGTGTTGCATCGTTGCGTGATCGGATATTATTCAGATTGAAAGCAGAGCCTATCTGGAAATTAAATATTTCCGGGAAATTCCCCCTCCAAAGATGCTACGAGTGAATCTCGCTCCTCTTCAGGTAGGAAAGCTGCTCGGGCGGCCGCCAGCACTCGTTCGCGCAGTGAAACCAGGCTGACGCCCAGCTGCTCGCACACCAGCTGGTATTCATCGCTTAATGTGATCTGAGAGATGCTCGGGTCGTCGGTATGGATGGTCGCATTCAGGTTTGCTTCCAGCATTGATCGAAGGGGATGCTCGCTCACCGATGCTACGACTCCAGACTGATAATTGCTGGTGACGCATACCTCGAAAGTTGTGCCGCGCTCGCCCGCCAAATCGACGATCGCGGGATCATCCATCACCCTTACACCATGACCAATCCGGTCTGCCTTAAACAAGTTGATCGCTTCAGCTATGTTTTCTACGCTGCCCCATTCTCCAGCATGCACGGTTACGTTTAATCCCCCTTCCCTTGCTTCCTGAAAGATGGGTTCGAATGGTGAACTGGGGTACCCATTTTCATCCCCCGCCAGGTCAAGTCCAACGATCCCTGAGTCGCGGCGCTCAATCGCCAGTCTGACCACCTGGGCGGCGAGATCAAGACTTTCATGGCGGTTGACGCTGGCGATCAGACGGGTAGTGACCTGGTGTTGATCCTGCCCCTTTCTTACCCCTTCTATCACCCAATCCATAACTTCATTCAAAGCGAATCCATTGATCCTGCTTAATGCAGCTGGGGTGAAGCGCAGCTCCAGGTAGCGAACATTATCAGCAGCCGCGTCAGCGATTGCTTCCTCGGTTATCCGTTCAATTACTTCTGGGGAACGGTAAAATTTACGGAGAGTCTCGAATTTGGAAAGAAAATTCTGGGAAGTGCGTGGGTCAGATGGGACTACCTGCACCAGCGGACGCAAGCCATCGCTGCCAGGTATGTCGATATGATAAGATTGCGCCACATCGAGGATCGTGTCCAGACGCAGCGAACCTTCCAGGTGTCGGTGTAATTCCACCTTGGGGAATGATCGGTAAAACTCAAGCGGGCGTTTATGCATGGATGGATGCTGAGCCTATCTATCTGTGCCTGCGCCGGCGGCGTTTACCTTTCTTCTTCTCTCCACTCGCAGGACTGGTCTGGGTGGCTTCTGGGACTGGCGTCGATATTTGGGGTGGTCCTTCTCGGGGTGTGCTCACCGAGGTTTGAACGCTGCTCATATCTCTTGGTCGGTATATGAACATGCGCATAACGACGCCTGTGCGCGTATCATCGAGCAGCTCGCGGAACATTTCGAAGGCGCGGTTCTTGTACTGCACCAGTGGGTCTCGCTGCGCATAGGCTTCCAATCCAATAGAGACGCGTAAGGCTTCCATGCTGGTCAGGAACTCTACCCACAGCTCCGAGATCACTCCTAACAACAGCTGGCGGTAGATCTCGGTTAAAGCCTGGCGACCGAGTTCGTTGATCAGCCGGGTTCGCTCTTCAGCAGACAGGTTCTGCAAAGGTTCCTCGCTCACCTCAGCATAGCGGACCTCACCCAGAGTTCTTTCCAAACCTTTCCTGGTTGTCTCATCCATATCCGCTGGGCGGGCTTCAGCCAATCTACCCCATTCGCTGTTTCCCCACAGGAAGTGCATGGCTGCCTGGGCGCCTTCCAGATGCTTCAGCACATGCTCAGTGACCTCTTCAGGGTCTCGATTTTCAAGCAGCTTTGCAGCGTTATATAAATAGGTCAGCCTGGTGGTACGCCGCCATACACGCCGGTGAGTGCGTTTGTCAAAACTCGCCTGCGAACCCTGGGGTACCTGGATCAACAGACCTAATAATTGGCCTTCACTCAATGGAGCCTCACCACCGGCGAGTAATTTCTCCAGGTCTTTAGGGATCTGCCCGCTGCCATTCTCGCCAATCAAACGAATTCGCCGCTTCTCGAAACCATCTTCGATGGTGTCCAGTACATGGTCAGTCAACATATCCCAATCATCGGCGTCCAGCTGAGATTTATCTAATTTCAGATCTTCCTCCAGGCGTCGCTCAACCGCACCGATTAATCGGGTCACCGACTGGTCGATCAGGGAGGATGTGATTTGGGCGTGTATGTTATCAGTGACTTGTTCTGGATCCTCTATAAGAGCCCGTTGTTCGCTGGATGACAGCTTGATGGGAAGGTGGACCAGGCTGGAAAGCTCATCGACGATTTGACTAGGGCTGCGGTCATCAGTCTCATCTTCTAACTCCAGCCCTTCTAGAAAAGTATCCACGGTCTCCAGGTAGTCCTCAAGTTGATCCTCGAACCGTTGGCGGGTTATCTCGAGCAGGTTGCTCACACTGAGCATGATATGTTCTTCTTCAGCTTTCAAGCTGTCGTCAGCCAGGCTGATCAAGGCTTGTCTGACAGATTTCCGATCCATTGATTCCAGAACGACTGCACCAGCGGATGGTTGGTAGCTGTCATTCGAAGACTGCCGGTCAAGGATTTCATCAACCAGCAGACGCATAGTGTAAGAGGGGTAAACATAGCCATTTACTGTCAGCGGCGGTTGAATCTGATCGAGCCAGGCCAGCAGGCGCCACGGCCCTTCTGGGTCTTCCAGAGAACCTGGTACTCGCTGCATGACCTCCGTCTGGAGCATCTCAGTCACATTTTCGCTGAGGTCGTCTTTGATGAAGATCAGGTCGCGCTGGTCGTAAATATTGGCCCGCTGTGTGTTGAGCACATCATCATACTCAAGCAAGTGCTTGCGGACATCGAAATTAGCGCCCTCCACCCGGGATTGAGATTGTTCGACCAGGCGGCTGACCAGGCCAACTTCTAAGGGCATGGCATCGTCGATGCCCATCCTGACCATCATCCCCTCAGCTTGTTGACCCCCGAACAGGCGCATCAGTTCATCTTCCATCGATAGATAGAATCGTGAGGAACCTGGATCACCCTGGCGGCCTGCCCGGCCGCGCAGCTGGTTATCAATGCGTCGTGACTCGTGGCGTTCGGAACCAATCACGTGCAGACCACCCAGGTCACGAACACTTTCCATGTCCTCAATGTATTTAAGGAAATACTTTACCTCCGCTTCGTAGATCCCATAATTTTCGGGTGCGATGGCCAAGATAGTCTGGTGTTTTGCTTCCAGGGTCATCCCATAAGGGTCTTCATAACCATTCCGGCGGAGAATACGGCTGATAGAGCCAGTGATCTCTTCGGCAATTTCTCCACCCAGCTTGATATCTACACCACGTCCAGCCATGTTGGTGGCGATGGTTACTGCTCCAAAGGAACCTGCTCCAGCAATTATCTGGCTTTCCTCGGTGTGTTTTCGAGCGTTCAGCACAGCATGTGTGACCCCGGATTTTAGAATGGTTCCCAGGCGAATTCCGGCCGAGGCTGTCAGCCCTAGAATATTAAACAGCCGCCCCAGGTTCTCAGATGATTCAGGATTGAAGGAAATTTCTAGATCGCGAGCCATTTTCCGCATTTGGGCGATCGGCAATTTATCCAGGGGTTGGTTGAGATATTCGAGTTCGGGAATTGAGCGACCATCTTCTTCACGATTATTGGCTTCCATCCAAGCATCCCGGATCACCGCAACGGTTGCCAGGCGGCGTACCGGTTCTGCTCGCAACCTGTTTGAGATCCGATCGGAAAGCTCCACCGATGTGGTTCCAATAAGCATTGGTCTTCCCAGCGCATGGTAGAGCATGATTTCTCTTGTGATGGAGCGCAGCTTAGCCTCTTCAGTTCGGTAGACCACGTCAGGATAATCCTTCCGTTTCCAGAACAGCGCCTCAGCCTGCTCGTCATTCTTGTCGGCGTAATAGGTGTATTTATAGCCTTTTTCATCCCGATCTTCGAGCTCAATCAAGTCTGTTTCTGGTCGTGAAGCGATGTATTCCAGGTTGGTGGGAATAGCCAACACCTCTAGGCTGTAGATTTTATCGAACTCCTCTGCCTCGGTGACAGCTGTACCGGTCATACCGGACAGCTTCTTGTACATGCGGAAATAATTCTGGATGGTTATCGTGGCGTAGGTGACGTTCTCACGCTGCACGCTAACACCTTCCTTGGCTTCCACCGCCTGGTGTAAACCATCTGACCAGCGCCGTCCAGGCATTAACCGGCCTGTGAATTCGTCGATGATCACCACCTTTCCGGCTTGCACCAGGTAATCCTTATTCCGCCGGAAGAGGTATTGCGCTCGCAGAGCTTGTTCCAGGTATCCCAATAGGCGCGCTTGTTCGGGAGTTATATCCTCTGGGCGTTCTGGATCGCGCAATGGCATCTCAAGCAAGCTCTCTACATGGGACTCGCCAATTTCTGTCATGGTCACCAGGCGATCACGCTCGCTGATCTCGAAATCCTCTGGATTGAGACCTTTTACTACTTGCGACATTCGCAAGTACCACTCTGTGTCGTCATGTGCTGGTCCAGAGATGATCAATGGCGTTCGAGCTTCGTCGATCAGCACATTGTCTACCTCGTCGATGATGGCATAAACGTGACCCCGTTGCACCCGATCCTCCAGGCGCATGGTCATGTTGTCGCGCAGGTAATCAAATCCGAATTCATTATTCGTGCCGTAAGTGATATCGGCGGCGTATGCCTCTCCCCGGGGTACCATGTTCAGGTTGTGCTGGTCCTCATGGGGGGACTCACGCTCGAAATCGATCATGAAAGCTTTTTTCCCGTTCTCTGTGCGGGCTGCCATCTGCAGCACACCGACGCTCAATCCCAATGCCTCGTAGATCACACCCATCCAGCGGGCATCGCGCCGTGCCAGATAATCGTTTACCGTTATCAGGTGCGTACCCTGGCCAATGGGTATGTTCTCAAGGGGGATAAATTCCCATTGTGCTGGGTCTTCTCCCCATTTTTGAATCGCCAGGGTCAGCCATTTTTCGTTGAGCGCCAAAGTGTTCAGATAGAGGGGTAATGTAGACACCAGCGTTTTTCCCTCACCGGTGCGCATCTCGGCGATGATCCCAGCGTGAAGTGAGATGCCGCCGATCAGCTGCACATCATAATGACGCTGCCCGAGTGTCCTTTTGCTGGTTTCACGGACAACCGCGAAGGCTTCTGGGAGCAAATCATCCAGCGTTTCCCCCAGGACAAGGCGGCGGCGAAACTCATTGGTCATACCGTGCAACTGCGCGTCGCTATAGGCCTCGTATTTGGGTTCAAGGCTGTTTATATAGTCAACTGTTTCGGAGTATTCATCAATTTGGCGTTTGTTGGGGTCTCCCCCAAAAACGCGAACGATCTTATTAAGCATATACTTTTAATTTACCTGCTTTA
>JBEQLH010000138.1:0-7833 GCA_040326075.1 Anaerolineales bacterium | reverse complement strand
TTGAATCATATGCAGCTCAATGGAACCAGAATTTATCTGAGTGTGGCAGCACTTGCAGCAGCTGCATTGATGCTTGAGAGCACTTTAACCCGTTTGCTGGCGGTCGCACAGTTCTACCACTTTGCTTTCCTGGTTGTCAGTCTGGCATTATTGGGATTTGGTGCCAGTGGATCGATCCTCAGCCTGTTTCCGCGCTGGACTTCAGGCGACAGTATTCAAGCAAGCAGTAATCTGAGGCGGATACTTGCGATCTCCGGGGTGGGATTTGCTGCCAGCGTGGGTGCTGCTTATGCGGTAGTCAATTACCTCCCATTTGACAGCTACAGCATCGTATGGGATCGCCGTCAGGTCCTCTATTTTGGCTTCTACTACCTGGCTTTAACAACCCCATTCTTATTTGCCGGTCTGGGTATCGGGGCTGCACTTTCTATCGTTCCAGGAAAAAGCAATTTGATCTACGCGGTTAACTTGCTAGGTTCAGCAGTCGGAATAGGCCTCGCGCTGATCATAATGCAATTGGCAGGCGTACCGGGAGCACTGCTGGCGAGTGGACTGGTAGGACTAATAGCTGTCATTGGGTTCGATTTTTCTTCCCTAAAGTATTTAAAGTTTGTATTTTTGGGATTTATGCTTGCGGGAACCTGTTTGCTGGCGATCCTGGCTTGGCTAAATTGGAGTAGCAATGCTCCCATTGGGGTGACCATCTCGCCATACAAAGGGCTTTCATATGCATTAAAGATACCTGGCTCTGAGAAATTGTTTGGTGCCTGGAATGCCATTTCGAGATTGGATGTGATTTCCGGAGCAAGCACCAGGGTGATGCCAGGATTGAGTTATACCTCCCCGTATAATCCGCCAGAGCAAAATGGATTGTCAATTGATGCCGATGCTTTACTTCCAGTTACCTTGATTGCCCCATCCGAATTCAATGCAGCAGATTACCTGCCAGAATCATTTGTGTTTCAGATTGTTCCCGAGGGAGAGGTGTTGGTGCTGGAACCTGGAGGGGGATTAGGAGTTCTGCAGGCATTGGCTGGAGGGGCGAGCCAGGTAACTGCAGTCGTGAGCAATCCTCTGGTAATCAAAGCGATAGCGGCAACCTCTCCGGAATCAGATGTGTTCAATCATGAGCAAGTCGATAAACTTTACGACTCTCCTCGTGTTTTTTTGGAAACACCTGGCGAACAATATCAATTAATCTTTATTCCGTTAACCGATACATACCGGCCGGTAGCCAGTGGTGCATATAGCTTGAACGAAACGTACCACCTGACAGTAGAATCACTTGCTGCCATGCTAACCCGTCTGGACCAGGATGGAGTTTTTATGGCAACACGCTGGCTGCAAACACCCCCCAGCGAAACAATCCGCTTTACGGCTACTGCTATGGAAGCACTAGAAGGTCTGGGTATTGATACTCCTGGTGATAAAATCGTTGCTTACCGGGGTATTCAAACTATGACCATCCTGGTAAAGCCAGATGGGTGGGCTGGGACGGATTTATCTCAATTACGCGAATTCACTGATGATCGGCGTTTTGATCTGGTCTGGTCTCCGGATATTTCAACAGACGAAGTGAACCGGTTTAATAAGCTGCCTGAGCCAATTTATTACCAATTGGTAAAGGAATTGATCACTGAGGTGGATAGAGAGGGATTCTATGAAGAATTTCTTTTTGACATTCAACCGGCAACAGATGATCATCCTTTCTTTTTTCATTTCTTTAAATGGGAACAATCACCACAAATAATGGCGACCCTGGGGCTTGTGTGGCAGCCATTTGGGGGAAGTGGGTATTTTGTGTTGATTGCACTTTTAATCCTGGTGACTGGTTTAAGTACACTGCTTATTATTTTACCGATTGCGGTTAAGCCAGTCCGATCTGCAATTGATCGTGGAACCGGGATCGGAGATGAGGCACCACTATCCAGATGGCGGGTGGGTGTTTATTTTGGAAGTATAGGCCTGGCATTTCTGTTTCTTGAAATCCCATTGATACAAAAAAGTATCTTAACTTTCGAGCATCCAGCATACACGTTTACATTCATCGTGCTGGTCTTATTATCCTGTTCAAGTCTTGGCAGCGTGCTATCTCGTAAGGTGCGGATACCAGGCAAGTGGCTAATGGCAGCATTATTTGGGTTAACATTAATAACTCCAATCGTGGTAAACCAAATTCAAGAAGTTGCCCTTGGATGGAGCTTAATCCAGAGAGCTCTGGTTATCGCACTCAGTTTAGCGCCAATGGGGATTATGATGGGATTTCCATTTCCCTTGGGGTTGGCTTGGTTGGAAAAGAGCGGATCAAGCTTGATTCCCTGGGCATGGGCAGTGAATGGATGCACGTCAGTTGTGGCAGCCGTAATGGCGGCTATACTGACCTTAAGTTTTGGGTTCAATATGGTGCTGTTGCTTGGAGCAGTCTTTTATGGCCTGGCGGCAGTAGCTTTGAAAAATTAAAATTCTATAAACAATTTACCTAATGTTCCCCGGTTAATGGGACAAAGGTTACACCTCCCAGGTTTGTGGCTGACAGTTCGCCTTTGACTTTTTCAAATAACCACAAAGTTTGCAGAAAACCGACTGGACCTATGGGGATCACCAGGCGACCGTTCTCAGAAAGTTGAGCTGCTAAAGATTGGGGCAGGTGGTCAGGGGCTGCAGTGACAATGATGGCATCGAAGGGGGCGTAATCTTGCCAACCAAAATAACCATCTGCATTCAATGTGTGAATATTCGTATAGCCAAGATCGTCAAGACGTTGTTTTGCCTGTTGGGCTAATTCAGGAATGATTTCAATTGTAAATACTTCCACGCCCAGTTCAGCCAGGACTGCAGCCTGATAACCGCTGCCGGTGCCAATTTCTAGGATTCGCTGACCTGGCTTGGGGTTGAGTGACTGGGTCATCAAGGCGACGATGAAGGGTTGGGAAATGGTTTGTCCATAACCAATCGGTAGAGGATGGTCGTTATAAGCGAGTTCGATCATGTCTTCGGGTACGAATAAGTGCCGCGGGATCTTGCGCATAGCCATTAAGAGATCGCCGCTATCGATACCCCGGGGAGCGATTTGCTCATCGATCATCAATCCTCGGGACTTGACAAATTTTCCATCCTCGATTTGGGTTGGCAGGGTTGTTTCTGTTTGGGTCGGCTCAGGTTCTGCTGTGGGAAGATATGTGGTTGATGTGAAGGTTGGCGAAGGAATCGCCGCCTCAGTTTGACAGGCGCAAATTGATAGCAGCAATAAAACGGGGAGAATGGTCTTTCCAAGCATATCTAATTTCCTTATGGAGATACTTGTACATTATAGTACAGTGATTTGCGATCTCCAGGATCTACCAAGAAAATTGACGGTCTTCTTTATAGGCTGTACAATTGAAGGACTGTGGATGAAGGTATCGATTTATGGATGATTTAGTATATTATTACCCTCAAGGGCATGAAGGTCATTATGAAATTGGCCATCCTGAACGACCGGAGCGCGTTGAGGCGATCCGATCGGCGTTGGAAGAAGATGGTCTATGGCACAAATACCCACATCTCCAACCGTTAGATTTACCTGAAAATGTGTTGCATAAGATTCATTCATCAGAATATTTGGAAGCTTTAGAAGATATCTGCCTGAATGGAATGCATTTTGACGCTGACACATATACAAGGCCAGCCTCATGGGATCTGGCGAGAAACGCGGCTGGTGGAGCTGCCGCAGTGGCGAAAACTGTTTGGTCAGGGAAATCAAAGCGCGGATTTGCCCTCACCCGACCACCTGGGCATCACGCTACTCCACAACGTGCAATGGGATTTTGCTTGTTGAACAATGTTGCCCTGGCAGCTGAATACCTTTTGCAATTGGAGGGAGCTTCGCGATTGGCGATTATTGATCTCGATTTACACCATGGCAATGGCACCCAAGATATCTTTTTCTCACGCGGAGATGTATTTTACCTGTCAACGCACCAATACCCCTTTTATCCTGGAACCGGTTGGCTGGATGAGACTGGACTAGGACCTGGTGTCATGAATACAGCGAATTTCCCATTACCACAATTCTCTGGTGATGAGGCTTTTTTTACGATAATGGATGAATTGATCCTTCCAATTTTGGATCGATTTTCACCAGAAATGATCCTGGTCAGCTATGGCTTTGACCCCCATTGGAGAGATCCTTTGGGAAATCTGCAGCTTACCTCCAGGGGCTACGGGAAGTTGATTGATAGTTTGACCAGCTGGGCTGATGAAAACTGCCAGGGAAGGATAAGCCTATTCCTGGAAGGAGGCTACGATCTTGATGCAGCCAGGGATTGTTCGTTAGCCGTCGTGGCTGCACTCTTAGGAGAAAACCCACCGGGGAGGTCTGAGGAGCCAGGGATATCCTCTCAATATGGTGAATCAAGTACATTTCTATCGATCTTAGAACAGGCAAAGCAATTGTGGGATTTGGAATAATCACTTCGTAAGGAATATTACATGACAATATCTTCGAGCACAGTTAATATTAAATGGATTAAATCAACGGAGACGGTGATGGCTGGAGTGGATTCACGCGGAACAGCAGCGGTGATTGGTATCTGGCCTGAGCACGAGCCTCTTTGGAGAGGATTGAAAGCCTCCGATATGTTATTGATGTCTGCAGCGGCATGCTCCGCGTATGATGTAGTAAATATTTTGAGAAAACAGCGAGAACCATTAGAGAGTCTCGAGGTGTTCTGCACTGGAGAACAAGAAAGTGAACCTCCAAAACGGTTTACACAAATCCACCTGCATTACCAATTCAAGGGCGATCTCAATCCAGAAAAGGTGAAAAAAGCAATCAATCTCTCCGAAGAGAAATATTGTACAGTGCTGAATACACTCAAGGGGTCGGTAGAAATTTCAAGCGATTGGAAAATCTTGGATTAGATGCAGGGTGATATGCAAAATACAATCAAACTACGCGCTATGGTCATATTCACAGACGATGAGGATGAGATTCAAATTTGCTATTACAGCGATCTTGATTGTTTCATAAATCCGATCTGGCACATTGTGTAGAATGGGGCGCGGAGTTTTCGATTGAATCCGTGCTCCTTATTATTTAACTTTCGTCTTCAAGGGAAGGGACAGCGGTATGTCTATTGAAAAATCAAATGACACATTTTTGACAGAACGATTCGAGGATGCCTTGATATATTCCAACCGGTTGCACGCAGGACAATTGCGGAAGGGCAGCCAGGTCCCATATATTGCTCACTTATTGGGAGTTGCTGGGCTGGTGCTTGAGGATGGAGGAGACGAAGATGAAGCGATCGCAGCTTTACTGCATGATGCTGTTGAAGATCAGGGTGGTTTAATTACCCTCAAAGAGATTCGCAAGAGGTATGGACCACGAGTGGCAGAAATCGTACTGTCTGTTAGCGATACATATGAAAATCCTAAACCGCCTTGGCGTGAGCGAAAGGAAGGTTATATTACTTCTATTCACTCTGCAGATCTTTCAGCTAGACGTGTATCACTCGCCGATAAGGTATATAATGCACGCGCAACATTAATGGATATAAAACAGGAGGGCGAATCAGGTTGGTTGCGGTTCAACGGTGGCAAAGAGGGTACTCTCTGGTATTATCATCAATTAATCGATGCATTTCGAGAACGCGGTTCGGGTAAATTGCTGCAAGAATTAATCAGGGTAATTGGAGTATTGGAGGAGATATCAGAGGGTTATAATGGAGACGATGATCACAACAACGATGGATAACGACTTTCGGATTTGAATAAGTCATTATCAAGTGGATCGTTGTTTGAAAGATTGATTTTGGAGAATTGTGAATAACCATCAATTAATATTGGTATTTGTCAGGGACCTTAATTTTGAAGTTCGTATAGAAAGTGCCGCACAAAAAAATGGATTTCAGGTCAAATTAATAGAATCGGCCGATCAGATAGCACCACCGGATGAGAAAGAATTGGGGGTGCAATTTGCAGAACACCTTGAAGGAAGAGGTGCAGTGTTATTGGATAAAATTACCCAATGGCACCCAGCCCTGATCATCTTCGATTTAGGAAATGAGTTTATCCCTTGGGAGGATTGGATCAGGTTGATCTCATCCGTGCCTGCAACACGTCGAATTCCGATACTATGTTTTGGACCACATGTTGAAATTGATAAGATGCAGGCGGCAAAGAACGCTGGTGCGAATGAAGTAATCGCCAGGTCCCGATTTGTAACCCAATTACCGGATTTGCTGCTAAAAAATGCCAGGAAAACAGATTGGGCAGAGATGGAGGATGTCTGCCAGGATCATCTCTCATACTATGCCAAACGCGGGTTGGAAGAATTCAATCGAGGTGAGTATTTTAAAGCACATGATTCTCTTGAAAAAGCCTGGATAGAAGATGAAAGTCCCGGCCGCGAGCTCTACCAGGCCATCTTGCAAGTTGCAGTGGCATATTACCAGGTTCTACAAGGGAATTACAATGGGGCTGCGAAGATGTTCTTGCGCCTGCGCCAATGGATCGATCCAATTCCAGATTTTTGTCGTGGGGTTAATGTCGCCAAATTTCGCAAGGAAGCGCGTGTAGCCCACGAAGCAGTTCTTAATCTTGGCCCAGGGAGGATTGAAGAATTCGACCAGAGCTTATTGAAACCCGTTGAATATGAGGATTTGAATTGATGCTTTCGTGTATTGAACAGTTACGAGATTATGAATATAATCAATAATAAAATAAAGGGTTATTTACATGTCCAATGAAATAGCATTAACCGGAATTAAACCATCAGGTACGCCACATATTGGTAATTACCTTGGGATGATTAAACCTGCCCTGGAACTGGCGCAAGAATTTCAGGCGCTGTATTTCATCGCTGATTACCATGCTCTGACGACAGTCAAGGATCCGGATAATCTAAAGCGATTAACTTATGATGTTGCTGCCACCTGGATGGCACTTGGGCTTGATCCTGAAAAGGTGATCCTATACCGCCAATCTGATATCCCAGAAGTAATGGAGTTAACCTGGATTTTGGCTTGTTTTACCTCTAAAGGCTTATTGAACCGGGCTCATGCATATAAGGCTGTAGTTGAAGAAAACCTGTCAAAAGGTCTCAGTTCGGACGAGGGTGTAAATTCTGGATTATTCTTTTATCCTGCCTTGATGGCAGCTGATATCTTACTCTTCGATACTAACTTCGTGCCTGTGGGGCTGGACCAGAAGCAGCATATAGAAATTTCGCGCGATATAGCCCAGGCAGTAAATAGCAATTATGGAGATGTGCTTGTATTGCCGGAAGCTGTCATTAAACAGGAAGTGATGACGATTCCAGGATTGGATGGTCGAAAAATGAGTAAAAGTTATGATAACGTGATTCCGATGTTTGCCGAATCAAATAAGCTTCGAAAAAGCGTGATGCGGATCGTAACCGACTCACGGCGACCTGAAGAATCGAAGAATCCAGAAACCGATAATGTATTCGCAATTTACAAGCACTTTGCCAAGCCAGTAGATGTTGAACGAATGCGTCAGGGATACATTCAGGGAGGAATGGCATATAGCCAAATTAAAAACGAGCTTTATGAATTGCTCGAAGATAGATTTGCTGGTCCGCGGAAGCGATATGAGGAATTAATGCAGGATTGGGGATATCTTGACCAGGTACTTCGGATGGGAGCAGAGAAAGCCCGTCAGACCTCCGTCCCGAAAATTACCAAGTTACGCAAAGCCATCGGGATAGAATAAACAAACAATTCAAGAATTTAATCACCTGCATTCAACGAGTTTTGAGCAGGTGATTATTTATTTGAATATTATTCTGGATATAGCTCCAAAGAAGTAGATAATTCTATCCACTTCTCA
>JBEQLH010000137.1:0-7849 GCA_040326075.1 Anaerolineales bacterium | reverse complement strand
GCTTACACTGTCTAACTCCCCCATCTTGGCCAGCAATAACATATCAACAAAATCTTTTACTCGTGAACTTACTCCTGACACATGTGGGCGAGTAAATGCGTGATATTTTTCAGCGATTTGTTGTGTAATTGGATAGCAAGGAACAATAGTTGGCTCTATCCCTGCAAACGCCAATAACGCCGGTGTTTCCAGATATTCAACAGGAGCGAACAATGGATCGCCAATACCGATATCAATATGGAACCTTTCAAACGTACGCCCATTCAACAATGAATATAAACGATACCGCAGACCACCGATATCATAGATATCAGAATGGATTGTATCCGAAACTTCGAAAGTAAACCAATCCCCAAGATCGATGGCTCCAGCTTCTCTCAATTGCGGATAAATCTCTTGCACTTCACCCATAACAAGCAGATCAATATCTTTAGTAGTCCGGGCTCTAGCACCAAGTCGCAATTGCAATGCAAACCCGCCTTTAACAACCCATTGATCCGGTCCTTGCAAGAACAACCTGGAAAGAAAGCGATCAAATACAACCATTTTCCTTAGGCGCACCAAAGGAACTCCCGTCTCTAAGCTCATGGTTCGCAAGCGGTCTTCTAATGCTCTCCGAAAAGCTACCCCACTATTATATTTCATGCTTCATTACCTCAATTAAAGCGGCTTGAATGATTCGTCTCGCCCTCCCACCTCGTCGGTCCGCATGGCTCAGAAGTTCATCCTGGGAAGTCAGACCTTGTTGTAAAGACTCTCGAATTGCCTGCTGGACTTGCTCCTCCGCTAAACCACCTATAGACACATCGGCAATGGTGCGTGGTATTGTCGTCATTGGGAGACCTTCGCGGTGCGCAATTTCATCTGGATGGAGTTGGTTCGTATGTTGCCGAATACCTTTACGCCGACGAGATGCCGTTCGAGGTACGATAACATGGATTTCACTTGGTAACACATCGGTTAGTTCATACACAGACAGCGCACTCTCATGGGAGATCACCGCGTTTCGACCTGTCCGCAGCCAGGCCACAAAGAGGTCTTCATAGGCCGATCCCGGAAAACGAGCCAGGCGGTAGACACCTCGCGCGACTCGTAGAAAAAGTCCTTTTTTTGCATTGCTTGCTAGCCTCTCCCAGCTGAAGCCGACATAGCGCGCTTGATTGGCTGTGAAATACCCCGCCTGGTTTTCAGCAATTTCGTAGAGGCCATCGTAATCTGGTTTTCGACTCATGTGTGTACTTCCTCAGGCTAAACCTTAGGTATTGCACACATTATCGCATAGAATGATTTCCTTGTCGAGCTGCAGATTATCGGTGAGTAGAAAAGGAAATCAACCACCCGTGAAATTGATTTCGTAAATTGTGTTCTTGAAGGGGTATTCATCAAAGTGATCGTTGGAGTTATCAACTCAACCGACAAACCGGGATATCCATCTATATACGCCTGCTGCTTACACAAGCGAAACCATAAATGACACATTGTAGGCAATTTTCCCAAAACGCAAACTACTTAATGGGCCTGGGCAACAAACCTGCTTCGAGAACGATATCTGCAACCAGTTCTTCCTGTCGATAAGCCATGATATGCACGCCAGATACCCGCAATCTTTCGAACCTGCTAAATGATTTCAATACAGATCTTCTTTCCCTCTTATTGCTGGTGTTCTTTAGGAATCTTTCGCAGCCGATCAACAATCTCATCGGGGATGACAACGCCAAGTACTGTCATTAGGCAGATTCCCTAGCCATCGTCGCAGCGCCAGTGGAAAAGTATATAACAAGCGTCGTTCCCAGTAGGTGAGATGCCATGTTGAAAATACAGTTATTCGGAAAATGCCTGGCCGATCACGGCGGATCACGCTTACAATGTTTTCCAAACGAGCAGCCCTATTTGATACCCAACATCCTTGGCTTAATTGGATCGACTATGTTTGTCCAATATGTGCCCGTTGTGGGATGACGTTATTTGATCTTATGGTGCGCGTTTTCATAAGTCCAGAGTGGATAATCTTCCATGTATTAAACAGATTCCGGCTTTTTGTTTGAACTCGTGTACGTTCAGCGGGAAGGCGACCCGCCCTCCCCGCCTTGTTTAACGCCTGCGAATTGCAGGCGTTTCTGTTTTTATCCCCTAGCTGTAAACCATCAAATTGGACTATCGCTGAAGCCAACAGTTCCCCAAATAGCTTTGTTTGACAATTTGGGCGAAACATCAGGAGTTAATCTTTTATATGAATCTTGAATAGCGATTGCTTCGGCCCTACCTTAATCCCCCGGGTAGATACCTTCCTGATAAATGTGGTGCGACCGGTCTGCCGGAACCCTGATCCTGGCCGAAGAGCGCTGCAGCCGCTCATAGATCTGAAGACTATTGGCTAGATGCGCCCGGAATCCTTTATCCGTGGGAAATGAGTCGATTGAAGGGATAGCTTCTGTATCAGGCAGCATACCTGTGCTGGATAAGACTTCCTGGTAAAGGTGATGATGGTCACCATCCAGATTATCGATATCTACATCAGGGCGGGATTGCCAGGACAGCATTCCCTGGTGGAAAGGCAGCTGCAAGCGGTCAAAAACCTGCTTAAAGATAATGGCCGGATTATTTCTAAAGTCCTTTGCATCTACAATCAGGTACGGGATGCCGTGTTCTTTACAGTACCTGATTTGTTCGGCGATCAACTCCCAACCAGTTTCCACCAAAGGGAATAATGGATTATCACCAACTTCCTCTTTCTTAGCCATCCGGGATGCGATGTTTTGCCTTGGATCTCTGGTCAAAAAGATAACCGGATTATTCGACAGGGAGATCAAGGAAGGAAAAAATTCCCCAACCTGATAAGGCATCTCTTTGATCACTAAACTTCTGCCATGTACACCGCGCGAATAGCTCTTAATGTCTCTAACGTCGAGTGGGTTTTGCATATTGTCGATGACATCGTCCAGCCCTTTACCTGTAAAATACATCCCTTCAAACGGCTCATGACAATAGTATCGAATGGTGGGTTGTTCCCAAAAAACTCTGGCGAAAGCCGTCGAGCTGCAGCGGGGTGGTGACACAATTACATAAATGTCCTCGTACTTTTTATTGATTTCAGTGAATACGGATGGATTTGATGAATAATTCATATGACCTTTAACCTTAATACAAATTTATTACACGACCCGAGGGGAGCTAACTTTTCGGTCTGCAACTATGGGAGGGGTGATTATTATTGGTGCGTGAAATAAACAATCACTGTCACAAACTGTTTCCACCCACAGCCATTATAGCATATAATTATTACTAATTGGGTATAATTTACCCCTTAATGACCAATTAAAGTATGAGATTGGAAAAGAAATGGTTTCCGCTCGAATTCCAACCCTATTTAATATTTCAATCACTCCTGAATGCTAGAAGTCTCACCAATTGAATATTTTGAATCCCAAAGAGATACTATAATTGTTGGAATTAGCTGATTCGCATAAGGAGCAGCTCACTATGACCGACACAATTCCTATCGGTTCCTTACCACCGCTCGGTGAGGTACCCAAGAAAATGTTCGCCCAGGTTATCCGGGCAGAACGATTCGGTGATCCTCGTACAGCTTTTCAGATAGAGAAGCTGGAAGTACCAGAATTAAAACCGAATGAAGTCCTGATCGCGGTCATGGCGGCTGGGATAAATTTTAATAACGTGTGGGCTGCCAAAGGCTCGCCGATCGACGTGATCCGTATGCGCCAGAAAATGGGCGAACCATACGACTTCCACATTGGCGGCAGCGATGTCAGCGGTATCGTTTATGAGATCGGGAATGATGTAGATGACATTGCAATCGGTGATCAGGTCGTCGTCCATCATGGCTGGTGGAAACCAGATGATCCCTGGATCGCAGCTGGTAAAGACCCCATGCTGGCCCCATCCGCTGGCATCTGGGGTTACAACACAAACTTCGGCTCCTTTGCCCAGTTCTGCGTAGCCCAATCTCACCAGGTCTTGCCCAAGGCACCTCACCTGTCCTGGGAGGAAGCTGCGGCTCCGACCTTAGTCGGCACAACTGCTTACCGGATGCTTTTCGGTTGGGACGGTAATAACCTCAAAGAAGGGGATGTCGTCCTCGTCTGGGGTGGCTCAGGAGGATTAGGAAGTCAGGCCATCCAGCTGGCCACCATACATGGGGCACGCGCTGTGGCAGTTGTATCTGATGATGAGCGCGGTGAATATTGCAAGAAGTTGGGCGCGGTCGGCTATATCAATCGCCGGGATTTCAATCATTGGGGGATTCCACCACACTGGTCAGATATCCCCGGTCAAAAAGAATGGGTGAACGGCTGCCGCGCCTTTGGGAAAGCGATCTGGGATGTACTCGGCGAAAGGCGTAATCCCGAGATCGTCTTCGAACATCCTGGAGAAGCGACCATCCCGACCAGCATCTTTGTTTGCGAATCTGGCGGCATGGTGGTCATATGTGCCGGCACAACAGGCTACACAGCTGCGGTAGACCTGCGCTACCACTGGGTGCGTCAAAAACGACTGCAGGGGTCGCATGGTACGAATGATGAGCAGGCCGCGGCTTACAACCAATTGATCTATGATGGGAAAATCGATCCCTGCCTTGGCCAGGTCTATTCTTTTGAGGAAATTGGCAAGGCACACTCCGACATGGAACAAGGCCAGACTGTACTTGGCAACCGGGTTGCACTGGTAGGTGCATCGAAACCAGGGCTTGGTCGAAAGTAGTGAATTCTTTTTTTGGGGGGGAGTTTTTAACGCAGGAGGGTCGCGTAGTAGATCGCTGCCCCAATGTGGATCAAGGCAGCTGTGAACAACGCCAAACCAATGGGGACATGCAAAGTATGCCACAAAGCCATCAAACGCCGCGCCTGCACCAGGGAACCCCGCTGCCTGTCAATCGACCGGCGACGTTTAAGCAGCTCTCCAAGATAAACTGCCTGTGCTCGGGACTGGGGATTCATCCTGCGCCGCATATTCCATAAGCTGATCCGATAACTCAGGTCTCCAAATGGATTCGCAATTCCTGAGGTTGTTCCAGATAACGGCACCGCGGAATATTTCAGCATCTGGTTAGACACATCAGGCTGCTTCCCAAGCCAGCCGTCGATTTCAACCTCCAATTCCTGTATCCGTCGCTGCAGCTCTCCGGTTTCTATCTCCAATCCATCCGCAGTGCGCGGGATGGCGGTGTAGATGTAGCGCCCGATAAAGCCGCTGATCACAACCACCACGGTCATCAACATGACTATCCCCGCCAGGCCGTTAAACTTCCAGGATGTGTGCAGCAGGACCATATAAGGACCAACTAATCCGGTAAAAATATGGAACTGCAGCCAGGTGGAAATTCGCCCCCACCTGGCGCTGCGGCTTCTCTTCCGTAGAGTGTAAAGCGTCTCGGTCATTATCATCAAGAGAAAACCGAAAATCCCCAGGGAATGACCAAAGAAATCACTGGCTGCGGGTATGCCGCCCAGGGATATGACCGCGAAAAGATAAACAATGGATATGATGATGATGGCGATAAACGCCATCCATAATTCACGCGTACTGCGGTACATGGTCGTACTTCCATTTCAGCCAGAAATCAGCGATCAGGTCAGCGAGGGAGGTTTCGCAATTTAACAACCTTGAACAGATGGGGGTGATATCTACACCTTGTTCCACCAGGGTGTGCAATGGTCGAGAGAGGGTTTGATCGCCCATAATAATCGCACCTAATATCGTGCGCTCACCAATCATGACTCTCAACCGGTTGACATCAAAATCCTGTTGAACAATGATGGCATCCGGCAGCTGCCGCCAGGTCTCACTATCACCCCGGGCTATTCCGAGCAGGTCATCGTCTTGGCCTTTTCCGACTGTGCCAACTATGGTTGTGGTTAATCCAGCCAGGCGAGTCACATTAAAGGCGACTGGTTTCGAGTAAACGGTCCGATTTCCGGTCATGTTCAATCCAGCTGCCGAACCCTGCCCGCGCGCTGGTCCCCATAAAGAGTCCACGATCGATTTTCCGGTAAACGGATCATAAACCTGGGCGACATCACCGGCGGCAAAGATATCCTGCTCACTGGTTTGCAAACATTCATCCACCAGGATGCCACGATCTACCTGGAGGCCGCTGCCTCGGGCCAGTTCGATGCGAGGCCGCACACCAATGGCGATACCAACCAGGGAACAGCGAATAGTCCGCCCATCTTTGGTGCGCACACCGCTGACGCGACCTTTTTGACCCAGTATTTCGGTTAGTTCAGTGTTGTGATGAACCTGCACGCCATGCTCTACGAGACGCTGCTCGACGATACGAGATTCGGTTTCATCCAGCACATTATGCCAATAACGATCCCTGCGCAAGAAGTAATGTGTCTTGACGCCATTGGCCACCAGTCCCTCGACCAGCTCCAGAGCAGTGATGCCGCCACCTACGACAACCGCTGCCTGCCTGCGGCGAGTCATGGACAAGATCCGACGAGCATCGTCCAGGCTATCCAGCTGGACAACACCCTTCAAATCTGCTCCGGGTGCATTGCTGCGGGCGGCGTTGGCTCCTGTGGCGATCAACAAGCGATCATAACCAAGATAGCTGCCATCATACATTTCAACCAGGTGATGAGCAGGATGTATGCTCTCCACGCGCGCATGGTGGCGGCGAACACCAAGCTGCTCAAAGTCCTTTCCACTGAAAGGGAAAAGCTGTTTTTCATTCAGCTCACCGGTCAGGAAGTATGCCAGGCCGGGCCGCGAATAGTATCCAGCTCGCTCTTCGCTTAACAGCACGATCTCACCACCTGCATCCTGCCTGCGAATCGCTTCTGCAGCCGCAATCCCTGCGGCACCACTACCGATAATCACATAGCGACGGATGTCACACCTCCCCAACAGATACTGGTAAGGATTCAAACAGGTTGCTGCGTTCGAAGCGCAGGACACCCCGCGGGCAGCGCGCCACACACTCTCCACAAGTCAAACAATAACTCTCACCGATTGATTGACCCTTCCAGGCATAACGGCGCACATCGATCCCGATTGGACACGAGAACGAGCAGATCCCACATTGCACACACCGGGCGGATTCTGGTACGACACAACCCTCGGCGCGTGCCTGGTGGCGGGAGACTTCTCCCCGTAAGAGGTGCTTTATATTAATCATCGTCATCCCCTTTACCGCCATTGGGATGGCAATTCAGGCAGCGACTGCCTATATCTGAGATTCCTTTTTCATCATGCTTATTAATCATTTTTTCCTTGTTATGACAGGCGTAGCAGTTGTATTCCGCACCACCCGAAGGATGGCACTTACTGCAATTTCCATTTGCATCTCCATGGTTCATCGGAAAACTATGCTTGAATGAAGCCCCACTCCATGATGAAGTTCCATGGCATTGCGAACACTGTCCATCAAAATGGTTAGCGGGTTTATTACCGCTGTGACAAGCTTTGCAATCTGTTGCCCCCGCGGCTCCGTGATTAAATTCGGCTCCTGACCAAGAAGAAGTGCTGTGACAGGCAGAGCATTGACCAGAATAGTGATTAGAGGGTTTCTTACCACTGTGACAGGACTGGCAATCCGTCGCCCCCGCGGCTCCATGGTTAAATTCGGCCCCCGACCATGAAGAAGTGCTGTGACAGGCAGAACATTGCCCCGAAAAGTGGTTGGCAGGTTTATTACCGCTGTGACAGGACTTACAGTCCGTCGCCCCAACTGCGGAATGATTAAAGGTGGCGTCCTTCCAGGCAGATGTATTGTGACAGGCAGAGCATTGACCAGAATAGTGATTAGAGGGTTTCTTACCGCTGTGGCAGGATTTGCAATCCGTCGCCCCAACTGCGGAATGATTAAAGGTGGCGTCCTTCCAGG
>JBEQLH010000136.1:0-7853 GCA_040326075.1 Anaerolineales bacterium | reverse complement strand
GAAAATTAAAGATGGAAACGAAAAAATCCGCTCCCGGCAATTGGGAGCGGATTTTTGGTCTGATCAGAGCTCGATATTAGCAGAACGATGGTCCACTCATTCAGTTGAATTGTTGTAGAACCAGTTGTAGCTGTAATAACCTGTCGGACTTTGCAGCCGGATGGCGATCTGTTTTAGTCCACGCAAGGTTTGGGGAATTGAGTAAGTGGCAACAAATGATCCGCCATCTTCCGAATCTATTGTAGTGACTGCAACACAACCGATACCTGCACTTGCTTCAACCACCTCTGGGGCTAAAGAATGATCCTGGCATTGGACATCCATCCCGCATTTCACGTAGAAGGTGTAGCCACCAGCTAAATCTAAGTAGTAAGACAGGAGCTGGTAGACGCCTGGATCAATCCGGATCGATTAGCTGGACTGACCTTCTCCAGTCTGGATCGAATAGTAAGTGTTATTCCTGTTGCACCGCTTTAACTTGTCTGCAAACTTATTCTTTATGCTGTTTTAGAAGTGGTGACTTCAGTCACTTTGTGCGAACGACTGAAGTCCCTCTGTCTGTCCAACCAAGGACAGGCGTTACTACCGTTACTGCTTTTACCTTTTAAGCATTGATAGTCATGGACCAGCCCACTGGATATGCCGGCTGCCGCGAGGCAGGTCGATTTCTATCGGCTGCCAGACATCACGCTCAACCATAATTAGCTGGTCTTCAAGATAAGAACCGGCTTGTGGATCGGGGCGGAGAAAAATGAGTTTGCTGCTGTCCGGCCCCCATAAAGGCTCAGCTCCGCTGCCAAGCGTGATGGTTTCACTCCCATCAACGCGCATTACCAGTAGTTCTGGGATACGCCCCTGTCCCTGGGTGGTAAATGCCAGCCACTGCCCATCCGGACTCCACTGGGCGGGCGGCTTCCAACCGCCGGAACCTCCCATTGGTTGGTACTGGTGGATGAAATTGACTGTCATTGCTTTCAGATCAAACACAGCCAGAGCCATGTTCCATTCCCCGTTGGGACCAAAGGATCCTCCTACCCACCAGGCTAACTTCATACCATCCGGCGACCAGGAAGGGCTGCCAATCTTAAAATCCTCGGGCGCGTCCAGCCCGTAGTCCGTAACATCAAAAGCCTCTTTGCCTGAATCCATGCGGTACAACCAGGCTGCGGAGCCGGTATCATATGCGATAGTGTTCCCATCTGGGGAGGGATCTGGGTGCCAAAAAGAGGAGCTTTCATCTAAAACCTGGTAGTTGCTTCCATCCTGCAACATGATGGAAGCCTGACCAGGACTCATCATCCAACCATCTTGAGCGTCCACAGAGTTGAAGACGATCACACCTGGATTAGCGGGCCACCACTGGCTGCTGCCCTCCAGGCGATTGGTGTCAGGTGTCAGGTTTGTCTCATCGCCATTGATTAAATCTACCAGCCAGATACTATCATCTCGGTCAAGGAGCACTCGATCCCCGGTGGGCGAAGGTTTTGCATCCCGCTCGGTGTACAAACGCTGCGGGAAGCCGTTCGGATCGATCCACCAGGTTTCTTCAGCAGGGATGTCACTGTATACCAGACCGGCGATATCCTGGTATGGACCCTCTTGGACAGCTTGTCCAGGAGGAGGGGGCAGCTGATCCTGGGCATACCAATCACAGATGTCGATGCCACCTATGGTCTCCCCAGGAGTAACCGTGAAAACCAGCAGGGTGTGATCGGTGCATTCAGCAGTCAATCCACAAGCGACTGCCTCGGAGTACATGCCTCCTAAAGAGATTGACTGCTCTTCCGGGTATGCAAAAGCAAAGTAATCTCCAGGTTCAAGTTCCATGGTATAGCTGGTCTGGTTTTCAGCGATCTGCAGGTGGCTGACCGTGTCAGTCTCATTGTTCTGGAAATGAACGGTCATGCTGGGAATAAATTCACTGGGATAGCAAATTTTTCCAGTCACGGTGCCAGTACTGGGCACTGACTCAGGTGTTTGAGTGGGCTCGACCAGTGAGCTGGTCGGTTGCTCAGGTGTGGGACTGGATGGAACACTTGTCTCTTGTATTTCAGAGATAATGCCAACCTCAAGTGTACCGCCAAGAGGGGCGCACGCGCTGAAAATCAGGCCGAGGAAGATAACAGTAAGAAACCACTTTTTACCCATCATTAAAATTCCTTTTGATAAATTGAAGTTCATAAATACCGACGATTAGTAATCACCACCATTTAACGACTTGAGCATTGGAAGGCAAGGGGGTAAGTTGGTGTTCTCCGGTTGCCAGATCGAAGGTCCAGGTGTTACTTTCTCCACTCTCGACGTCTAATCTGGAGTAGGTCAGGATCTTCTTTCCATCCACCCAGGGACCAAATACCGGATTGCTGCTGGCAGTCCCCATGAAAAACTCCTGCTGAGGATTGAGTAGATTCACCAGCCACACACCGCTGCGAGCTGGATCCTGGTCAAACACAGTGAAGACCAGCCATTCTTCATCTGGGCTCCATTTTACCGGAGGGGGTGTGATGTCTGTCCCAAGCGCCTGGTAGGGGTGAATCGGAAGAAATGTCTTATTGAACAAGTCGAATATACCGATGCCCTGCGTCTCTCCCGCATTTAAAAACCCATAGACAAACCAGGCCAATTTATCAACCCCCGGAGACCAGGAGGGGCTGGTGATGGCTTGACCTTTCGGGCTATCCAACCCATATTCGCGGGGATCAAATATCTCAACACCGGTTTCCCAGTTATAAAGAAATGCAGTCTCTCCGGCCCCATAAGCGATCAGCTGACCATCGTTCGAGACAGCAAAGTTCCCCGCGTTGTGCTCGCTGTCGAGGGTGCGTTGGTTTGTCCCATCCATATTAATGATGTAGAGGCCACCTGTATATCCGGGGCCAATCTCTTCGCCGTAAGGCATAGCGCTGAATAGAATTTCTTCAGGCAACCCCACCTCGAAGTGGTAGCTGGTTTCACGCAAATCGGGGGTATGGGTAAGTTGGTATCCCTCGCCAGTAAACAGATCGATAGCCTGCAAATCATTATTTGCGGCGTAAACTCCAAATGGACCTGAATAGGGAAGTGCCAAACCTTCTCCACTGAAGATCTTTTCCGAGTTTCCGTTGGGCTCGACCCGGTAATAATCCCCCTCCCGGGTTAAATAAACCAGGTTTGCCAGAGGTTCCATTTTTGCTCTCGGATCGGGAGGCATCGAATCAGGTGAATACCAGTCACAGATATCGATCGAGTTTAATATCTCCCACGAAATTACTTCGAATTCGACCAGCGAGTGATCGGAGCAATCTTCAGTCAAACCACATAAAACCAGGTTGGAGTAAGATCCGCCAAGAGGTGCGCCGCTGTTCAAGTATGCAAAGGCGGTATAACGCCCAGGATTTAGCTCAATGCTGTAGCTGGCTTGGTTTTCCGATATGGGCAGCTCGGTCACTTGCCCGGTGGAGGATTCCTGGAAGAAGACTGTCATGGCAGGGATGGCTTCGCCTGGATAACAGATCCTGCCATTGACGTGTCCAGGTATCTCTCCCGGGTCCAGCTCCAACTCAGCACGCGGATTGGAGGGGACGTCTGCGGGGGAATACCAGTCACAGATTTCAATACCGCTGGTTTCCTCACCGGGCTTGACTTCGAATACCACTGGTGAATTATCAGTGCAATCAGCGTTTAAGCCGCAAACCACTGCCTGGGAGTAGATACCCCCCGGACCTTGTGTATCTACAGGATAGGCAAAAGCGATATAAGAACCGGGTGGAATACCATCGGAATAATAGGATGATTGGTTTTCGGGGTGGTCCCGATAAAGGAGATCTCCACGGTTGACTTCCTGGAAATAAAGTATCATTTCTGGGATATATTCACTGGGAAAACAAACGGAGCCAGTGATGGTACCATTCTCAATTTCAGGGATATCTGGTGCCTTGGGTTCATGTTCCGCCATCCAATCCTGGGCGGCTTTTGGGGTCAAGACGATCGATTCGACTGGCAGCTGGTTGATCAATTCCTGTGGCTCCGTTCCTATATTGTGTGTGATACGGACGATGCGCCCATCTTCTACCAGCACTGTAACTGGGAAGGGAACCGCGTTCATTTCCCGGCTGAAAATTATGCCATACTCCCCCGCTGGCCAATAATCATCATGGGATTTTCCATCAGGCACACGATAAACCGCATACAATCCCATAACGACAAAATCCAGGGCGCCATCGATGGTTTCAGGCGTGGAAAACGACCCCTCTCCACTTGAACTGGGGAAGACCTCGACCAGGGTGCCCTCAGCCTGACCTAGCTCACACTTTGGAGGGCCTCCTAATCCATCTGCATTGGTACAGGCTGTGGTAGAGTAGCTGACCAGCTCCTTTCGGTCAATAACGGTGCCATAAAGAAATGCATCCAGGATGGGGCTAATTTCAGCGAGGAAGATCGACTCAGAAAGAAGCTGTGATGACGGCTGGACGCTAACCTCAAGTGTGCCGATCAACGCACTACATGCGGAAAGAAGTGGTAAAAAGACTGAAACAATCAGGATTCTTATTATGTTTTTGTGAATAAGATTAATGTTCATCTTTGGATACCTTATCTCAAATACGAATTGTGTTTACTGGTTTTGATGAACATAAAATAACCCATTGATGTTACAGGCAATCAACACATGCATAACTGAATTGTGACCGGGAGTTACAGTTTGGTAACTTCCCCAACGGGGAGCTTCAAAGTCACTACCGTACCCTGCTGAACCCGGCTGCGGATCGTTACCTGTCCCCCATGGCGATCGGTGATGGCACGCACCAGTGCCAATCCTAAACCGCTGCCCTGCACACCTCGCGCTCCTTGCCCGCGGTAGAGCTCCTGCCAGACGTGAGGCAGCTCCTCCTCCGGTATGCCTGGACCGGTGTCAGCGACTTCCACGATCACCATCTCAGCGTCTTCGAAGGCTCGCACCTCAACCGTCGCACCTGGTTGTGAGAACTTGACTGCATTGTTGATCAAGTTAATCAGGGCCAGTAAAAGTAAATCTTCATCACCTTCTACGTTCGGCAGGGGCCAGGGAGCCTGGGGGAGGCTGAGGCTCAATGTGCGCTCAGCGGATACCGGCTGTTCCTGCACGAGGGCTACTGCTTCCTGGAGGACTTCGGTTAAATTTACTGGGGAGTGTTCTATGAGGCGTGTTTCCAGTTCAGCCAGTTTGCGTAAATCTGCGACCAAACGGCTCAGGCGCAATGTCTGCGTTTTGATACTTTTGATGGCGGTTTGGTTTGACTCTTCATCCAGGTTGACCAGGGCGGCTTGAATCGCAGTGAGCGGATTCTTGAGTTCGTGATCCAGGCGCTGGAGAAATTGGCGGCGTTCTTCTGCCGTTTTGGTTTGATATTGGAGAAATTCGCCCTCATATTGGCGATCTTGCCAGAGAAGCATCCCCCACATGGTGAATAACACGATAGAGATCAATATCCCCAGCAGCAAAGAAAGAGTACCCAGGTCAATGCGCAGGAAAATGACGGAATTCTCGATCCAGCTCTGTCCAAAGATGATCTTGAATAACAATCCTAATCCGAGAGGCAATAAAAGGAGAGGCCAGATGCGTTTCATTTTGCGCTTTCGACCGGGAAGATAAAACGGTATCCCAGGCTGGGTACGGTTTCAATATAGACTGGATCGCCGGCGTCGTCACCCAGGGCGCGCCTGAGCTCGGCAATGCGTGTATCAACTGCCCTAGAACCGACCGGGTACTCCCATCCCCAAACGACGTCCAGCAGTCGTTCGCGGCTGAGCAATTCATCCGGGTGAGTCATCAAGTATTCGAGCAGCACCAGGGCTTTCGGGGTCAGATTGAGCTCCTGGTCCTGCAGGTATGAGCGGCGGGCATGGCGGTCGAAGCGCAGATCGCCGCTGACTAACACCCAGGCCGCACTGAGCGGAGGCCGCCCGGGACGGGCGCGGCGCAAGACAGCTCGCATGCGGGCGACCAGCTCATGGGGATCAAAGGGTTTGTTAAGATAGTCGTCCGCGCCTTCTTCCAGGGCCATGGCCCGTTCGCTGGCTTCCCCCACCTGGGTCAGCAAGATCACGGGTGTCCAGTCGTCCACCTGGCGCAGGCGGCGCAATACTTCTCGGCCATCCATCTTGGGCATGAGTACATCCAGGATGATTAGGTCTGGCGGGTTCTGCTCCACCTGGTGCATGGCTTCTTCCCCATCCCCGGCGATCGAAGTTTCGAAGCCGGAGCGATTTAAATATGCAGCCAGGTTGGAGGTGATGGCCTGTTCGTCATCGACGAGTAAAACATGCGGTTTCTGTTCCACGCTCATGACTAATTTTTCCTCTTTGGATTCTGGCTGATCTTGTGCACGGAGAACCTGTGGAATCTCAAGACAGGTATTTTAGTATGAAATCTACCCTTCGTGTTGATTAGACTCCACACCTACTGTTGTGGAATGTCAAGTGGGCTTGGTATAGATGGGATCCGAATATCGAACCTTAAAGCAGATCATCCTGACGAAGGGGCAGATGCCTGATCCGTTTACCGGTGGCATTGTAAACTGCATTCAATACTGCTGGAGCAGCGGGGGGAACACCCATTTCACCAACGCCGCTGGGGTGCCGGTCGCTGGGAATAAGGTAGACCTCAACCTGCGGCATCTCATCCATGCGCAGCAAGGGGTAGTCATCGAAGTTGCTCTGCAGGACACGTCCATTCTCGATATCGATCGAGCCTTTCAGAGCAGCATTGAGGCCCCACACGATGCCTCCCTCCATCTGGGCTGCCACCATATCTGGATTGATGACCAAACCACAGTCAATGGCACACACCACACGCTGCACCTGAACGGTTCCACCTGGAGATAAGGAGACTTCTGCCACCATGGCCACCGGGGTCACATTCCAGGTTGACCAGCAGGCGATACCTCGTCCCCATCCCTGGGGCAGCGATGACCCCCAACCCGCTTTGCTGGCAGCCAGATCCAGGACCTCGTGCATTGAACTCGGTTCTAACTCGAGGCGCAGCTCATAGGGGTCGCGTCCGAGGGCGTCTGCCATCTCGTCCAGAAAACATTCTTGCACAAAAGCATCGGTGAAGTTGGTCACCGAACGCCAGGCATAGGTCAAATCATCCCAGCCTTGATAGGTCAGGTCATTGACCTGCGGCATCCTTAGATTTTCCAGGTTCGCGGTTGCAAGGTGAACACTGAGCGGGTGAAAAAAACCGTGCTGGATATCTTCTTCACGGGTCCACACTAACTTAACCGGCGCGCCCGCTCGGGAGGATATTTGCACAGCCTGTTCAACATAATCAACCTGCAATCGGCGGCCAAAGCCGCCCCCAACCCTGGGGATATGGATCTGGATGTTCTCCTTGGGAAAGCCGGTTAGGGAGCTGATCCTCGATAAAGATTGACCTGGATTCTGGGTTGGCGCCCAAACCTCACAGTGATCTGCACGCACATCAGCAATGCAGTTCATCGGTTCAGGTGTGGCATGTGCAAAAAAGGGCACTTCATAGATAGCTTCAAGAACTGCAGGATCTGCATCCTGATCGGCACCCAATCTATCCACAAATTCATCTCGTACGGTCGTGCTGCTGAGAGAGGCATATGCTCCTTCATCCCAGGTGACTTCTAACGCCCGCTGACCTTGAAGGGCAGCCCAGGTATCATCAGCAACCACTGCTACTCCGCTGTCAATCTCAAATACCTGGCGAACGCCTGGGATCGCCAGAGCCTGGCTGGCGTCAAAATTTGAAACCTTGCCCCGCAGAACCGGGCAGCGTAAAAGCGTGGCATACAACATTTCTGGCAGAGTGACATCCACGCCATAGGTCATGCTGCCATCCACGATTTCCTGGCAGCCTTGATGGCCAA
>JBEQLH010000135.1:4705-7920 GCA_040326075.1 Anaerolineales bacterium | reverse complement strand
GTTTATGGCTACTCTTCTATAAGGCGACCTGCCGACCCACCTTTTCGTCAATTGCTGACCCAATGCGGGATATGCCCTCTTGGATCTCGTCATGCGTGGCATTGGAAAAATTGATCCGCATTGTGTTCTTTCCACCACCATCAGGGTGAAATGGTTCACCGGGGACAAAAGCTACCTTCCGTTCGAGGCAGGTCGTCAGCAAATCAGCTGCATCAATATATGCAGGCATAGTTCCCCACAGGAACAGGCCACCTTGGGGGTGGGTCCAGTCTACTTCAGGGGGGAAAAAGCGATCCATAGCTGCCAACATCAAATCTCTTCGTTCACCATATACCTTCCGGATCAGGTGGATATGCCGGTCAAGGAATCCACCCCGCGAGACTTCATATGCCACCATCTGGTTGAATGTCGCTGTGTGCAGATCACACCCTTGCTTGGCTTCCACCAGCTTGCGGATCACCTCTGGTGGAGCAATTACCCAACCCAAACGTATTCCCGGCGCAAGAGTTTTTGAAAATGTGCTTAGATAAATCACATTCCCCCGGTAGCATGGGGTATTTGCATCACGAAATTGGCTGTCGAGAACGACGATCGATGGCAGGTGTTCTCCTTCAAATCGCAGTTGTCCATAAGGATCATCCTCAACGATCGGAACCCCATATTGATCTGCGAGTTCGAGCAACTTGTGCCGGCGCTCCAGAGAAAGCGTGACGCCAGTAGGATTTTGGAAATTAGGTAAGACATAAATGAACTTGGGGCCCACCCGTAAAGCCTCTTCCAGGCGATCTGTGTCCATCCCATTCTTATCCATCGGCACAGTGATGAACTCTGCGCCGTATGGTTTCCAGGCCTGGATCGCAGCCATGTATGTTGGCGATTCCACCAGGATCCGGTCACCTGGGTCAATAAAGATTTTCCCCAAAATATCCAGCGCTTGCTGCGATCCAGAGGTGATTAAAACATTTTCCGGCGTGATCTTGATCCCATAGTTAGCTGAATGGCGGGCGATCATCTCTCTTAATGGTAGGTAACCTTCGGTGGTGCTGTATTGGAGTGCAGTTGCTCCTTGTTCGCGCAGAACTCGTTCACAGGCTGCGGCGAACTCCTCTACTGGGAATACATCTGGCGCTGGCAGCCCACCAGCGAAGGAGATAATATCCGGTTTCTCGGTGTATTTGAGTAATTCGCGGATTGCTGAGCTTCCCATCCGCTGTGTCCGCTGGGCATACCGATACTCCCAAGGTGTCTTCATATATTGCTCCTGTGTTAATCTTTATTATTATTAACGTTAGAAAGTCAATTTTATTTCGGAAACCTCCGTAAGACTGTCGCCGGTACCGGCAGGGTAACCCGGTCTCCAGTTCCCATCTCGGCCGGTGGTTTGCCAAGCACCTTCGGTGCACCCTGGTAGATGAATACCTGGGTGCCTTCTTCTTTGCTCTTCAAATCCAGGAAAGCCTGACCGGTAAGGTAGCCATCGTTGTCGATCGCACAACTGGTTACCCATCCCACCACCCTGCCGCGCTTACCGATCACCGGGTCGCCGGTGTGAGCCATGCGAACACCCTTATCATTGAACCGGAAGCGGATCACTTCACCCTTGCGGGCCTCTTCTCGATCGATAAATGCCTGGCGACCGATAAACCATGGTTTGTAGGTTTTGACGTACGATGCGAAGCCGCCTTCTCCAACACCCAGATTCTTCTCACCACCCATCTCGTGCTCGTAAAGCGGCAAACCTGCCTCAGTGCGTAGTGAATCGCGTGCTCCTAATCCGCAGGGTTTCAAGCCTAATGGTTCGCCCACTTCAAGCAGCGCTTGAAACAGCGATTCTGCCTGGTCAGGGTGCACGAACAGTTCAAAAGCCATCTTCTCGCCCGTGTAACCAGTGCGGGAGACGATCAGATCAAACCCACCCACTTTGGCCTCACACAGCTGAGTTCGTTTTAAGCCCATTACCCGTTTGCGAGTCTGGTCATCGCAGCCCAGTCCTAAGAGAATTTCTTGGGATCGGGGTCCCTGCAATGCGATATCAACCCGCATATCAGGTCCCTCTTGCGGATCACGCAGGTTGCGTAAGATAGCTCCCCGGCCAAAGGTCCTTGCCCAGGGTCGCTCATTGTCGACCCTCACCTCACCGGATTTGACTGCATTCAACCAGGCCCAATCCTTGTCATCATTGGAGGCATTGACCACCACCAGGTATTTCTCTTTCGAGCGATGGTAAACCAGCAAATCATCGATCACCTTCGCCTGTGGATCAAGGAAATGCGTGTACAGCGATTCTCCCACCTCCAGACTGGCGATATTATTCCCAACCACGCTATCTAAGAATGCAAGCGCTTCCGGTCCTTCAACCTGGTAAACACCCATGTGCGCCACATCGAACAATCCAGCTGCCTGCCGAACCGCCAGGTGTTCTTCGATGACAGAGCTGTACCACACCGGCATCTCCCAGCCGGCAAAGGGGATGATCTTTGCCCCCAACTGCCGGTGGGTCTCAAAGATCGGAGTTCGCCTCACCTCCCCCTCTTCTTCCTCCCAGTTGAATTCCGGTAGTGGATCGAATTGGGCGGTTTCCGTGCTATCAATGCCGATATAATAAGGCTTCTGCTCACCAGCCTCGTCTCCAATTGAAGCAGTTGATTTACCGCCCTCCACAGAGCGGACAGAGACTGATCCTGGGAGCTTTCTCAGATTATCCTCATCAAAAGCGACAAAGCCATCCGACAGGTCGCGCAGCCAGGCCGCTCCCAACCCTGCCTGTCTTCCACCGGGTAAAGTCAATCGAAAAACCTCCGGCTCAAGACACGTCAAAACGCCCTCCACCTCACCATCAGGTGCTAGCAACCGTGTTTTCTGCCGTTCCCCAGGTTTCAATACCTCAATATCGCTGGTCAAGGCGAAGTTGAGGAACTGGCGCACCAGGTTTCCTTTAATCTCGAAGGCGATTGGGGTTGACTCATCTGTTTTATCGTAGTCATCAATATAGAAGAAGTGAGGGTAACCATGTTTCTCGGGTTTGAAATCGATACCCGCCTTCTCAGCCAGGGAGCGCACACGCAGCTTCGCTTCCTCCAATGTTTTAAAATCTACTTTGGTTCGTAGCAATGGTCTCCGCCGGCCTAGAATCTTGTATGGTGTCGTGGATTGCAGCAGGTCAGCGATGATATCCGCCACTTCGACCATCTCCTCCTCCCGCAAACCCCGTTGGG
>JBEQLH010000135.1:0-4605 GCA_040326075.1 Anaerolineales bacterium | reverse complement strand
GTGTAATGCACTGCGTTGTAATACTTCCCCGAGCGGTTCACTGGTGAACCATGGGTTAAGTGACCGCCGTGCAGGAGATTCATACCCATCATCGTATCGCCTGGTTTGACTAACGCATGGTAGATGGCATTGTTTGCGGGAGCCCCAGATAACGCCTGGACATTGACATATAAATCATCTGCGCTTACTCCGTTGGTGGCGAATGTCTCCGCACACCGTCGCCGTGCCAGCGCTTCCAGGATGTTTGCGTACTCAACCCCTTTGTAATAGCGTGGGTCAGAATAACGTCGGAAATGACCCAACTGGGCATCGTAATCTAGCAGTTCTGCCTCGTTCATCCAACGGGTAGCCTCGTCTGGATATCCTTCCGCATAGATATTATGGAAGGCAGATGCCAGGGTCTGGCGCACCGCGATCGGCGCTGTGCTCTCGCTGGGGATCAGGATCAGCTTGCGATACTGGCGCTCCGCCTCTAACTGGATGAGCTCATCCAGGTCGGCGTCCAGATCGGCAAACGATCCACGGAAAAGGTAATCACTCATGTGGGTCTCCTGCAAATTGTATGGAATTGTTGTATGGAATGTTGAACTAGCTTATTCGAGCAAGACCGCTTTCTCCATGATGGGATAAGCTGCATCTCTCCACCCCGGGAATCGATACTCATATCGACTTTTTGGTCCAACGTGCAACCCATCAGGGAACCTGTCTGGGTATTGTACATTGCACCACCATTTTAGTACCTACCACCCGGTAGGTCAAGTGATGATTGGCATGGCCCTTCTATATGCTTTGGCATTGATCGAACATTACTTATTCACTGTAATCTGGTGGATAAGATCAATTGTCATTTCGCACAAGCTTCTACCACCCCCACAAAAATATGGAGATGGAAACTCCTACCAGAAAATCTCCGTCCAATGAACTGGATGATCGGTCCATGACTCCGGAGGCAGAATGTAAACTGGATTCCTCACCTCCAGGTGCGGTGAGACGAAGATATGGTCGATCCTGTTTTCGCCAGACATGTCCAGACCATTCTCATCAATCCCGGTCGGATAAACGTCCATCCAGGCATTCTTATAAACGCCATCAATCAGCAGGTATGGCTCTTCCCAACCTCGCAAGTTATAGTCCCCGATGGCGATCACATCCGGTTTTTCATTCGCCCTATCAACCAGAGTCCTGGCAAAGACCAGTTTGGCTTCATCCGAGCCATCCGGGTGAACGTTGAAAATGGTGAAAATTCTACCGCCAACTGAAATTTCGGCTTCCGCAGTACCGATTTCGTCTTGATCACTGAAGGTGAACACTGAGCGCGGGTTTTCAAGTGGGTATTTCGACAAGATCGCCGTGCCATATGTCCCGGTCACTGTTTTTGGTCCAAAATACGCGTGATACCCGAGCTTATTGGCGTAGTAGCGGATGTAGTCATTATTACCCAGCGAGATGCGGGTTGAATCGCTTTCCTGGAAACCAATGACGTCTGGATCAACTTCCCTGATCAAGGCCAGCTGTTCCAGATATGATTTCTCACCGTTCACATCATTTGCTTGTTGGATATTATAGGTCATCACTTTCAAGGAATCTTTAATCGGCGCGGGGACCAGGTACCTGTCTGTTTGCAGTGCACTGATCAAGGTAGCAACAAATATGACTCCCAATAAGATCGCCGGTAAGAGCACCTTTTGTTTGCCCTCCCCGTCCTCTGACGTATGCCTGAAATTATTGTACAGAACAAATGCCAGGATGGTGATCAATCCCGCGATCAGAAGCAAAGCAAACCAGAATTTGTTCCTGAAGAATGGGCTTATTGGTTCTACATAACCCCAGGTATTCGAAAAGATATTCATAAATATCACCAGGATCATAAAGACCACTCCGATCAGGAAACCAGGAGCCATTTTGCGTGGAGTGGCTTGCGCCCTGGCGATCAATCCTGAGAAGATTCCAAAATCAATTAAGATCACCGGGAAGGACAACAACATTACCAGCAGTGGTATTTGTTGGTACCACAGGGGGTTCGATACTACCATCGCTGGTGAATCTGGTGCTGCTGGAAATCTGAACGTATGAGCCAGGATCGTCAACGTCACAGAAATCGTGAAGCAGAGATTCCACAGGGTAAGCCAGCCAGGTTTAATTTCCACGATCCATTTTGGCCGTACAAGCGAAGAGAAGAGCCACAGCAGCGAAAGCAGGCTCACTGTGATCACGATCAGCTGATAATTTCCCTCGGTCCAGCGGGCGATCACTCCTGGGCTGGAGAGCATAATATAGAAGAGCATGAGGACCCCAACCAGCCCAATCGCTGCTGAAGTAACTCCTTTTATTTTTTCGGACTCTTCTGGCTCATCCTCCCATTTGAATTGGGTCAGGGTCAAACCCAGGAGAATCGCTAAAATCCACCCACTCCACCCATATGTGCTCGTCATGGAAATATCGATTGTGAAATTCAGCGTACGCAGCAGTACCGAAAGACCTACCGCCAATGCCAGTCCCTGGGCTGGGATCAACCAACGACTGCCCTTTCTGGGTTCAGGATAAGTAACCAGCATGATTGGTATCAGAACGAGAGCCGCTCCACATGCAATGCCTGCTGCGATCATCCGCTCGTATGTACCAAGGTAGGGGATTACGCCTCGCCCAATAACCAGCAGGGAGTATGAGACCCAAATCAACCAGCGCGGGACTCGCTTTCCAAATGGCAATAGTAATATTGGTGAGAAAAGAAAAAGGATGCCCAAAACTTTCTCGTCCAGCGAGGTGCTCAGCAGCTCAAGAATATAGATCCCTTCAATGAATGTCGCAATTGATTGCACAAATAACAGGAAAAGAACGCCAAAGCCCAAGATTAAAGAAAGCTGCTTGTTCATCTTTTCACCTCACTGAAAATTTGATCTGTCCACATGCATAAAATCAAGCTGCATCATTATAAGTATAGCCAATGGTGAGATGCTCATGCAAGTCCAATTTCCATATTCGCTGGAAAATTGTGGGAGAATAGGGTAATTATCGTGATAATTATCACTTGTTCTCACTTCTAAGGCATGATAGGATAAATGTAAGCTTAATGATTTGATTGTCATAGTGAGTTAAATCAAGGATTTTCAATGTTCGACATACCAGATCTGGTTACCCGTCTCGGGAAAGTCAAACATTTTCGAGCCCTCCCAGTTTCCGCCATCCTTGAGATCGTCACTTCTGGCACTGTTCAATCTCATTCAACCGGCTCAATAATCTATCACGAGGGTTGGGATTGTGCAGGCCTCTTTGTGTTGTTCAGAGGCCGCGTGCATTTGTGCAAGACCTGTTTTCAAGGTCAAGAATCGATCATTTCAGTCATAACCCCGGTCATCATGTTCAACGAAGTATCTGTGCTCGATGGAGATACCAATCCAGTCACGGCCATTGCCTTTCAGAAATCTATTACCTGGCATATCACCCGTGAACGGTTTCGGCCGTTGATGGAGCGCTACCCAATTCTTGGGATCAGCCTGTTAAATGTGCTCGCCAGGCGCAACCGTAAATTGATCGATATGTATGAAGACTTGGTCTCCAGACCTGTAAAAGCACGTACAGCCAAATTATTACTCGACTTAAGCGCTTACGGCAGTAAACCTATTGATCGCCAGGCGTACTCAAATCAATTTTTGGCAGCCCATGTATCCACTGCTCCTGAAGCTGTCAGCCGCTCGATAAGAATCTTACGTGAAACCGGGATTATTGATTGCACCCGCACTCAAATTACGGTAAATTGTCCTGACGAACTGGCTGAATTTGCGCAAGTTGAGTCCGAACTCTTCAAAGTTTAGTTCAAAAAAAACCGCTTTCAAATGAAAGCGGTTTTTTCATTTCATTGAGAAAGTTTACGATCAGTTATCCTTGGGTAATTTTAGATCAGCCATTGCGAACTCCTGCCGGATAATATCAACTGCCACACGCATCAACAGGGCGATCCCGCCTCCAGTTAATAGTATCCCAGAGATATATAATGGAGTTTGCAGCAGATTCACCCAGTTCTCACCAAGGTAAGTATGGGAAGGACCCGCCCAGATTGGGGTCGTGAGTAAAATGATCCCCACCACAATGGCTGCCAGACCTCCCGCCGTATCCTTGTCTGTGCTGCCACCATTATTGGAAAAGTTCACTCTTTCCCGGATGCCGGGGATTAAATACACCAGGAACAGAATTAAAGTGAAGGCGTTGCTGAAAAATTTTACATTCGCCGGAGCAGCTTTCCCAAACAATTGCATTGAGTAGTAATACTGGATACCTGCCAGGATCGTACCAATCACCAATATGATCAACGCGTTGCGGAAGGCGGTCTTTTTCCCTCTGATCAGCTGCACCGTGACCCAGATCCCAACAATCCCAAGTATTACCGTCGTGATCACCAATCCCTGGTATAACCACTGCATATCTTCTTTAATCAAAGCCCAATAAGGCGGATATTGCTTGGTAAAGAAAGCTGCGCAGGATGTACCTATCCCTCCAAGCAGGTTCATAAGTGTGGCAAGCCCGAAGAAAATAATGCCCAGAGTACGTAAAACCTTACCTGTTCTATCGTTCATGTGCTTTCTCCTGAATTAATATATTTGTGCTGCT
>JBEQLH010000020.1:18226-24059 GCA_040326075.1 Anaerolineales bacterium | reverse complement strand
CAAAATTAATGTATAAGTAATTACAGAAATTATCATTACTGCAAAATTAACCGATAATTTCAGTTGCAGGAACGAGTCATCGGGTTTATTCTTGGAAATACTAAAGATGTCAATTGATTGGAATCCTTACCTTCTCCTGGTCTCAGGCATTGCAGCCGGTTTTGCATTGGGTGGAGTGGTATGGTTTGCCTGGTTAAAGTTTCGTTCTCGTAGTTCCCTTGCCGGGTTTGATCTTGATGCTATCGACAGTGATGAATCGCTCCAACACAGGCTTGAGGAGCTGACAATATTACATGCTATCGCCACAGCGGGGGCGGAAGCTACTGACGAAGATGTGCTTATCGAGCGTGCTACTCAGATCATCGGGAAGACTCTTTTCCCAAACAATTTTGGACTTTTATTGGTGGATGGTACCGGGGAAAAGCTGCGAACGCATCCATCTTACCGGGAGCTTGATAAATCCAAGGGACCAGAATGGATTCCAATCGGGGCAGGCATTTGCGGACAAGTCGCCTCTTCAGGTATCCCGATGCGCGTAGATGATGTAAGCCGTGAATCGACTTATTTAGAAGTTGATAGTTCAACGCGGTCAGAGCTGTGTGTCCCATTGAAAATTGGTGAACGAGTGATCGGAGTGTTAAATGCTGAAAGGGAGCTACTTGGTGGATTCACCGCTTCCGATGAACGCTTGTTGGTCACAATTGCTGGCCAATTAGCGACCGCCATCGACCGATTGAGAGCTGAGGCAGGGGTACATCGGAGAGCAGGTCAACTCTCAATCTTATCGAATATCAGTCAGGAGGTGGTGGCTAGTTTGATCCCTGATCAAGTCTATACTGCCATTCACCGTGCTGCCGCTCAATTAATGATCGCTGAAGTTTTTCTTATCGTGTTGTTTGATCAAGAACAGCAAGAATTGATCCCAGTATATTTTATGGACCGCAGTGGACCAGTCAAAGTGGAGCCGATTCCTGCACAACGCAGTCTTAGCGGTCATGTTATTTCAACAGGTGAATCCTTGCTGATAAATGATCGTAAAGAGCTGGGAGATATTGACGTGGAACAGGCTGAAAATGCGGAAGCAGCTTGTTCGATCCTGGCAGTTCCCTTGAGATTGGGGGGCAAGACTTTTGGAATGCTTTCTTGTCAATCCTATCAAATGCAGGCTTACACCCAAGATGATCTCAAAACACTTAGCACTCTGGCGAATCAGGCCGCGATTGCCATTGAGAATGCCCGTTTATTTGAAGAAACTCAGCATCGCTTAGCCGAATTAACATTTTTAAGTCAAATCATTGCCATAACAGCGACTGAAAATGACTTAACTGTGGCGCTGAATTTGATCTGTGCTGAGCTGGCGAGATTTCTCCGGGTTCCCCAGGTGAACTTTGCTCTGCTCAATTCACAACTCACGATGGCTCAGGTGATTGCCGATTACCATGATATTGACCAGCCGGAAAGCCTTGGCAAGCAGATTCCGATCATTGGGAACCCAGCGATGACCTCAGTTTTGGAGAGTGGAACTTATCTGGTGATCGAGGATGCCAAAATTGATCCTTTAATGGCAGCCATGCTCAATACGATGGCACAAAGTGAAGTCACTTCCTTGCTGTTAGTCCCGATAATTTTTGGGGGTGAGGTAGTTGGTACATTAGAGGTCGCTTCTCTGAGCCATCGCCAATTCTCCCTATCGGAGATATCCCTGGTGGAGAAAGTGACAAGCCAGGTTGGGCAGGTATTGGAGCGTTTAGGTCTTTTCGCTGCCACACGGGATCAAGCAGAACGGATGGCACATCTGGCAACGATCAGTGAGGGACTTAACCGGCCATTAACACCAGATGAGGTCATCGACACCATTGGTAAAGGGGCAATGATCCTGGGCCAGGCTGACCGGGCAGCCCTCTTCCTGCGCCAAGAAGACGGGATGGTGATCGCACCATGGTTTGATGGTTTATCTGAAGCATATCTTCAGCAGGTTTCCAAGAGCATTGAAGAATTACCCGGTGGGATTCTATTTAGCAGCTCAGAACCGATCTTACTCTCTGATGTTGAACTATTACCTGAAAATTCCATGCTGCAAGGCATAAGTAATCACAGGGATTTCCGTGCAGTGGACTTTTGGCCATTATTTTACAAAGATGATGTTGTGGCTGTGATTGGTTGTTATTATGATGAACCACACGTGGGCTCTGAAGCAGAACAGGAGGTGATGCTCGCTTTTGCTCGCCAGGCTGCGGTTGCCCTGGTTAATGCCCGTCTATTTGATGAAACTCGACGGAGGACAACCCAATTAGAAGCGCTCAACGCAATTATCACCGAAGTAGCTGCCGCCTCGGATCTTGAACACTTGCTGCAAATTGTTCTCGATCATACTTTACGTGCCGTGGGATTAAATGTTGGTGGAATCTGGGTTGGTGAGCAGCGTGTCTTGCTGGAAATGCCAGATCGCCTGGGAACTATTTTCGAACAACTCAACCTTGAGAATGATGGGGGGATATCACCGACGATCGCAATTCACAATTGGGAAACAGTTAATGATGGAGACGCTTACTTTAATTTTCGCTCATTGATTGAAGGCTTTGAAATTAAAGCTTCCCTTACTGTTCCGCTTGTGTCAGAAGGTCGGCGGATCGGAGGAATAAGTGTTGCCTCACCCCAGCCTCGCAGTTGGCTGAGCGAGGAGATTGCCTTGGTTGAAGGGGTGGGTAGACAACTGGGTGGGGCAGTTGAGCGGATCGCGTTGCTGGAAAGAATCCAGGAAAATGCTCAACAGGTACAGCATATCATTGATACCGTTCCGGAAGGTGTAATTCTCTTAGATGAAGAAAGGCAAATTGTTCTTGCCAATCCGGTTGCCCAGTCGTATTTAAAAAACCTAGCTGAATTCCAATCAGGTGAAATCCTTACCCATTTGGGTCAAAAACCGATCGAAGACATATTAAAGCTCGAACAACAAAATTTATGGTATGAAGTTGAGGTAACTGGTCCTCCGCATCAGGTGTTTGAAATTGGTGCCCAGCGGTTGGAAAAAGGGAGCGATCCGGGAGGTTGGGTGGTTGTTTTGCGCGAAGTAACTCAGGAGCGCGAAACTCAAACCCGCGTCCAAATGCAGGAACGCCTGGCAACCGTCGGTCAGTTAGCAGCAGGAATTGCCCATGACTTCAATAACATCCTGGCTGCCATTGTAGTTTATGCTGATTTGTTGAGACGTGATCCCAATTTACAGGCTGGCAGTCAGGAGCGCTTGAATATTATTCAACAGCAGGTTCAAAGGGCAGCCAGCCTGATAAGGCAAATATTAGACTTCAGTCGTCGTTCAGTAATGGAACAAAGCACGCTGGATCTACTGCCATTTGTTAAGGAGCTGGATAAATTGCTGCGCCGATTGCTGCCAGAAACTATCCACCTTGAGTTAACTTACCAACCGGGAGTTTACCTGGTGAATGCCGATCCAACCCGCTTGCAGCAGGTGTTTATGAACCTGGCAGTTAACGCGCGTGATGCATCTTCCGCTGGTGGTATTTTGCAATTTAAACTAGATCAGATCAGGGTGGATGATGGGCAAATGGCTCCCTGCCCAGATATTCCCCCAGGCTCCTGGAATCGCATCACTGTCAGAGATACTGGAGACGGAATTCCACCAGATGTATTGCCACATATTTTCGAGCCATTCTTTACAACTAAGCCGGTTGGCGAAGGGACTGGTTTGGGATTGGCACAAGCATATGGCATTGTCAAACAGCATGATGGTTTTATTGATGCTCACAGTCAGGTTGGAGAAGGAACGACCTTTCATATTTATTTGCCTGCTCAACAACCATTAGAAGAGGAAATAGATATCCCTGACTTGTCTTTAGACACCAGAGGTTCAGGTGAAACCCTGCTGCTGGTCGAAGATGATTACTCAACACGTGAAGCGATGAAAACCTTCCTTGAAGATTCAAACTACAGCGTCATAACGGCTTCTAATGGGCAGGAAGCGCTAGAAATCTATGAGCAGCAGGGGAAGAAAATCGTCATGATCATCAGTGATATGGTCATGCCGGTGATGGGTGGTGTGGCTTTGTACCAGGCTCTGCGAGAAAAATGGCCAGGAGTGAAGATGTTATTTATCACCGGTCATCCAGTAAAGGTGCAGGATCAGGCTTTGCTTGAATCTGGGAATGTTCACTGGCTGCAAAAACCCTTTTCCGCAGGGGTGTTCAACCAAACGGTGTCCAGCTTTTTACACGAATAATTGGTTCTGGGATCCGAAAATTCTTCCATCCATCCCGCAGTTACGCGTCTTTTAACTAAATCCATTTACGTTTACATTAACCTGGGTGCGATTTATTTTTTACCCTGCGGATGAAGGTGGGAGTATTGAGGTTTCGTTCCAAGAAGTAGGTGAAGTACTGCTGCAAGAGATTTTCTAGATTGCGGTTTAACTCTGGTGATAAATTGAGATGGGCTACTTCAGAGAACGAGCTCCGTTGAAAATGCCGCAGATACTTTAGTGTTTCCATTGAAATCTGGCTGGCATCTGCGAACTTTGGGCCACATTTTGGACAGAGCACGCCACCTTGTGATATTGAAAAAAATTGGTCTTCAGGTTGTATTTCGGATTCACAGTGCACGCAATTAAACAACTGGGGGCGATAACCTAACAGATTCAGCAATTGTATTTCGTAATAGCGGACGGGAAGTATAGGGTTTTCGAAGGAATTGATTCGGGATAAAGTTTCATTCAATAAGCGGTAGAGTTGTTGGTTGTCGTCCTCATCGTAAGTGAATCGATCGAGAAGTTCGACGACATAAGCGGCATAACCAACATGGATCAGATCTTCGCGAATGGATGAATAAGCTTCGATTGTTTCCGCCTGGGTGACGATAAAAAAATCTCGCCCTCGTGCCAGCATAAGATTAACGCGGATAAATGGCTCAAGGTGACCTGCCTTGCGAGAGCGTATCTTACGGACACCTTTCGCGATAGCCCGGACTTTACCCATTTTGCGCGTGTATAGCCATAACAAACGGTCAGCTTCACCATAATCTTTGTGGCGCAACACTATCGCTTCTGTGCGAACAGTTCGTTCTTTGAAGGGCATGAGCGCATTATACACGATTGATTCTCAATTCCAATTTGTTTGGATATTTATTCAGAATAGTTTAGAAAATGTTGACGCGTGTAACCCCATCTGGTACAATCCACCAGCCCGGAGCGTTGTACCCTTCGCCCGGGCGCGCTTTCTGTGAAATCTATTTTATGGAAAGTAATCCTAATGAAGAAAGGGCTTGAAAAAAATGAAAGTATTGCTATTGAAGGATGTTTTCAAACTCGGTAGGGCGGGAGATGTGAAACGAGTCGCAGATGGTTATGGCCGAAATTATCTAATGCCGCAGGGTCTGGCTGTACTTGCGACACCTGGCGCTCTCAAACAAGTTGATCGGATCAAGGTTCAGGCGACCATCCACCGGGATGCGTTGAATGAGGAATTGGGCGCGGTCGCCGAGCAGTTGAATGGCGTGGTATTAACTTTCACTGCAAGAGCTAGTGAAGTTGGCAAACTCTACGGCTCTATTACTACCCAGATGATCGCTGAATCAATCACTGAGAAAATTGGTGTGGAGATCAATCGCCGCCAGGTTTACTCACAGCCGCTGCGGATTCTGGGAGAACATAAAGTTGAGGTTCGTTTGACAGTCGACCTGGTGCCAGAAGTGACGGTCATTATTAAAAGTGAAGGAGAGGAACAAGAAGCTCCTGAAGTGCCACTCGATGATGAACCAGTCGCTGAAGTGCCACTCGATGATGAACCAGTCGCTGAGGTGCCACTCGATGATGAACCAGTCG
>JBEQLH010000020.1:10482-18126 GCA_040326075.1 Anaerolineales bacterium | reverse complement strand
GTGCCACTCGATGATGAACCAGTCGCTGAGGTGCCACTCGATGATGAACCAGTCGCTGAGGTGCTACTCGATGATGAACCAATCGCTGAAGTGTCACTCTATGACGAACCAGTCGCTGAAGTGCCACTCGATGATGAACCAGTCGCTGAAGTGATTGAAGAAGAGGCTCTTGAAGAGGAAGAACAGGAATCTCCAAGCGAAGATGACGAACTCGAAACCGAAGTTCAAGTAGTAGAAGAAAGTGTAGAGGAATAGACTAGCAATAGCAGCAATTATTTATTGCTGTGAGGTGGTTTGAATGCTTTTCTAAAATATCACCGGCCTTACTGTAGCACGCCTACTACAGGGCCGGTGTTTTGTACTCAATCGTTTCTCTCTCATCGATCAGGGAACAGGATGAGTCCATTGGAAAACAATAAACCTAACTAAACTAATAAATGTCTGAGACGATAGGCCAGAAATTACGTCAAGCTCGCCAGGGGCGGAATTTATCACTGGAGCAAGCTGCCAATGAAACTTATATCCGCCTGCACTACCTGGAGGCTCTTGAAAGGGGCGATTTTAACCAGCTTCCATCAAAAGCTCAGGCGCGGGGATTCTTGCGCGCTTATGCTAACTATTTGGGAATCTCACCAGACTCTTTGCTGAGTGAGCTTGATGAGGT
This sequence comes from Anaerolineales bacterium, assembly GCA_040326075.1. GTDB lineage: Bacteria > Chloroflexota > Anaerolineae > Anaerolineales > UBA4823 > PFL25. The sequence continues at coordinate 17,462 of JBEQLH010000020.1, read as the reverse complement.
GAGGGATTCTGCACCTGAAGTTGCAGTTGAAGTTGATCAAGTTGAAGCTCAAGTGGTAGAGGTACAAGAGCCTCCTGGAAATTCAGTCGTAATATTCAAGGAGTTGGGCAAAAAATTAGAACTGCAAAGAGAAATGCTCGGCTTCTCACTGGAAGAAGTTGAGCGAAATATACATATTCGCTTACACTATTTAGAAGCAATTGAAGCTGGAAATCTGGATGGGTTGCCTTCGCCGGTGCAGGGTCGTGGAATGCTTCAAAATTACGCAGCCTTCTTGGGTTTGGATGTAGAACCGGTACTGCTTCAATTCGCAGATGGTTTGCAGGCTCAACTTGCTGAAAAACAAACTACCCGGCCTGTACCTCCAGGATCCAGGTCAAGCCGCAGGCGGATCAGTTTACCATTGCGGCAGTATTTTTCTGGAGATTGGATTTTAGGTGCATTCTTGATGGTAGCTTTGGCCGCGTTTATTATTTGGGGGGCGATCAGGATAAGTTCCTTTCAGGCCTCCCCAACACCAGTTGAAACTGTTCCCTCGATTGCTGAAGCTCTCCAGATGACTCCTGAAGTTTTATTGTCAGAAATCCCTGCTATAACGGAAACCCAGCTACCGGCACCATTTGAAACTGATCTTTCACCCGGAATTGTGGAAGTACCAAATGAACAATTACCGGAAGAGGCTGTACCTGAAACACCTTTGCCAACAATCAGCGATGCGCCCGTTCAAATCCATGTCTCCGTACTCCAACGGGCATGGATGCGGGTGACTGTAGATGGAAATATTGAGTTCGAGGGTCGAGTGATTCCGGGAAGCGTTTATACTTTCTCTGGTGAATTTCAAATTGAACTGCTCACTGGCAATGGAGCGGCTCTTCAGGTTTTCTTCAACGAGACAGACCTGGGTGTTTTAGGTGTTTATGGGGAAGTAGTTTATCGGGTATTTACCCCTGAGGGTGTCCTGCTGCCGACTCCAACTATCACTCCTGTGCCAACCAACACGCCATTAGCGAGTCCTGCTCCCCAATCTACCCAGACCCCACCATCCCCATGATGATAGTTCATCAGAAAATATTTAAAGGTTTAATTTATTAACGGTAATTACATATGAAAAAAAATACCTTTCACCTAATTTCATTAGGTTGTTCAAAAAATACAGTCGACTCAGAGTCAATGGTGCAACTGCTGGGAAACTCTGGTTACTCACCAGTTGCTGATCCCTCACAAGCCAATGTCCTGATTGTGAACACGTGTGGATTCATTGGCCCAGCTCGAGATGAGTCCCTTCAAGTATTAGGTGAATTAGCTGCCCAAAAACGGGATGATCAGTTCTTGATCGCCGCGGGTTGTCTTACTCAGCGCTATGGCGTCGAAGTAGCTCGCCAGGTTCCAGGGATTGATGGGATCATTGGAACCCGCCGCTGGATGGATATCGTCGACGTGGTACAAAAATTAAGGGAAGCCAAACACCCTGAACCAATCTACCATATTCCTGACACTCCAAAGACGGTCCTGGATGAGGAAGGAATCTTGCGTGTAGCTGTCCAAGGCGCCAGCGCTTATCTGAAGATCGCCGATGGGTGCCGCCGGCCTTGTGCATTTTGTTCTATCCCATTAATCAAAGGTCCCGCGGTCAGTCGTCCAGCTAAAGCGATCCTCAACGAAGCCAATGTATTGCAAGCCATGGGGGTCCGAGAATTAATCTTGATCGCCCAGGACACGACCGATTATGGAAATGATCTTGGTATCAAAAACGGATTGGCAGAACTGCTTGGCAGGCTGGTTACAACTTTAGAGGAAGATAGTTCTGATAACGACTCTGATCAATATGGTGTAAATTGGATCCGCATAATGTATGCATACCCCGGGTATGTGACCGATCAATTGATAGATGTGATGGCAACCAACCAGCAAATCGTGCCTTATCTGGATATGCCTCTCCAGCATGCTGATCCAGGTGTACTGAGACGTATGCGCAGACCCGCGAATATTGAATGGGTATATCGGACGTTGGAGAAAATGCGCGCCAGTATGCCGGATCTTGCACTAAGGACCACATTTATTGTTGGATATCCCGGTGAAACAGAACAGGAATTCCAGGCATTGATGGATTTTGTCGAAGAAATCCGTTTTGATCGAGTGGGGGCATTCAAGTTCTCCTTTGAAACTGGGACAACTAGTGAGGCACTGGGTGATCCAGTCCCAGCCGAGGTGAAGCAAGATCGTTGGGAGCGGTTAATGGCATTACAACAAGGCATTTCTTTAGAGAAGAACCAGGCCTTGGTTGGAAAGACGTTAGATGTGCTCATTGAAGGTCAGGGCGATGGTCTTTCGATGGGACGCACTTACCGCGATGCTCCCGAAATTGATGGATTGACCATTCTGGAAGGAGAGTATCCTGTCGGAGAAATTCTCCCTGTCCGGATCACAGGTGGGCTGGCGTATGATTTGAGTGGTGTGGTCGAGAGTGAGAGATACAGCTTGCCAGTGATTAATAACAACACACCTTAGAATTGAAGTTATAGTTAAGGCTCAATAGAATAGGATTATTGATTTATGTTGAAACTTGATCGACCAGAAACCCAATTTGCTATCCAGATTGTTCGCCAGGCTTCGAGATTGGTGAAGCTGGTGCAGGCTGAAATGATCTCGCCTGCCTTAACCAAGGATGATCGTTCACCCGTCACCGTGGCTGATTTTGCTTCACAGGCACTGGTAGGAAGGGCGTTGGCTGAGACTTTTCCTGATGATCCATTAGTCGGAGAAGAAGATTCGACCGATTTGCGCTCACCTACAGGACAGCTTACATTAGAACGGATTACGCATTTTGTATCAAAATTCAACCCTGATGCGACGCCTGATAAGGTTTGTGAGTGGATTGATCGCGGCGCTGAGCAGCCTGCTGCTCGCTTCTGGACGCTGGACCCAATTGATGGCACCAAGGGTTTCCTGCGCGGCGACCAGTACGCTGTGGCTTTAGCACTGATCGTCGATGGACAAGTGCAGGTCGGTGTTCTGGGTTGCCCCAATCTAAAGGATGGATACCAGACTGATGTCGGTGGAGCCGGGACGCTTGCAGTCGCTGTGCATGGAGAAGGCGCCTGGGTTACTTCCCTTGAAAGTGAACCTGAGGTACTTCGCCAGGCATTTGTCTCCATTACAGCCGCCCCCGCTCAAGCCAGATTGTTGCGGTCTTTTGAATCTGGCCATACGAATATCAATCAAATCGATTACCTCTCTGATGAACTCGGTGTGGATGTGGAGCCAGTAAGGATGGATAGCCAGGCGAAGTATGTACTCCTGGCAGTTGGTAAGGGAGAATTGTATTTGCGATTGCTATCACCAAAGCAACCGGATTATCGGGAGAAGATTTGGGATCAGGCAGCTGGCTCTCTGATTGTTGAAGAAGCGGGTGGACAGGTCAGCGATCTATATGGAAAAGCGTTAGATTTCAATGCTGGTCGAACGCTGCAAAACAATCGTGGAATACTTGCATCGAACAGCCACTTGCACGTAAAAGCTCTCCAAGCCCTCCGGGCAATCAAAGCTTGATGGAAGAAGCTGATCACACGGGTATTGTCAATGTCTCGAGCAGACCGGGTCGCCCTTGTACTAAGCCTTATCGCCATCCTGGTGACCTTTTATGTCACCAATCGCTATTTCGAGGGTATCCCGCACCTGGAAGATGAAATTGCGTACGTGTGGCAGGCTCAGGCTATCGCTGATGGAAACCTGACGGTTCCCTCTCCCCCACAACCAAAAAGTTTTTTAGTCCCCTTCGTGGTAGACAACGGCGGTCAACGGTTTGGGAAGTACCCGTTGGGCTGGCCGGTATTATTGGCAGTGGGCGTCAGGTTAGGTATTCGCTCGTTAATTAATCCATTATTAGCTGGATTGGGTGTCTGGCTCACCTACCGTTTGGGAAAGAAGGTATGGGGGGAAACTGTGGGCATTATTGCAGCTGGTCTTACCCTTACCTCACCATTTTTTTTGATGAATTCCGGTTCTTTGCTCTCCCACCCATTTGGTTTGGTGTTGAGCCTGGCATTCGTGCTGGCCTGGATCGATGGCTTTGGTGAAAAGAATACCGAGCGGCGTTTGTTGCCCACCCTAGCAGCTGGATTATCATTGGGGGTTCTGGCGCTTACCCGGCCTCTGACCGCGCTTGCAGTTGCTCTTCCATTCACCTTCCATGGGCTGTATTTATTGGTGCGCGGTGATTGGCAAACCCGCCGGCATGTGCTGGCTGTGGGAGGTATAGCGCTTGGGATAGGTGCGATAACCTTCTTGTGGCAGTATGCAGCCACAGGTAATGCTTTACTCAATCCGTACACGCTCTGGTGGCCTTATGACAAGATCGGTTTTGGTCCAGGTTATGGACGAATGGAGCAGGGTCACAACCTTCACTTAGCAGATATTAATACTCGCTTCAGCCTGCGGACGGGGTATAGCGATTTATTTGGTTGGGGGATGTATTCGTGGATATTCTTACCTTTTGGAATTTTAGCCCTATTTCTACGCCGGAATTGGCAGGGGTTCCTGATCGGAGCGGTTTTTCCAAGCCTGGTGTTGTTTTATTTGGCGTATTGGGTTGGCGCCTGGTTATTTGGTCCGCGCTACTATTATGAAGGATTATTCAGCCTGACTTTAATCAGTGGGGTTGGTATCGCCTGGCTGGCTGGTTGGCCTCTTCGACCTGGTGAATCGTGGAGAACATACAGTGGTTGGAAACGTTTCAGACCGTTGTCTGTTCTTGCCCTGGTCCTTACCCTGGTGGCTGGGAATATATTTTTTTATTCACCTGGGCGTTTAGATGGCCTGCGTGGTTTGTATGGTATGGAAAGGGCGGACCTACAACCATTTCTGACCGAAAAAGCGCAAGAGCTGTCACCAGCTTTGATCGTGGTTCATCCATCGATTTGGATGGAATATGGTGTTTTGCTTGACCTGCAGAATCCAAATCTGGATTCCCCCTTTATATTCATTTTCAGCCGGGATGAGCAATTGGATAACGCCCTGCGAGCTGAGTTTCCAGAGCGTGACTTTTTCCATTATTATCCAGCAGAACCCTATAAGTTTTACACGGCGCCCAAGCCTTAATCCTGCAGGGCTTGAAGAAAAAACTACGAAGCTCGTGCCAGCGCAGTCAACCCCAGGACCAATACACCCAGGATCAGGTTAATCCGAATCAGGAGAACTTCGCGCTTTTCGAGCTTGTCGGTCTGCTCGGTTTCGATTCCTTTCGACCGCATAAGCGCAGTTCGTCTTATTTGTGGAAGTAAGCCCCAGGTCATATAGGCACTAATTCCGATCATTCCAAAAAACAGGATATGCTTGATAAGTATCGAAACCGCCCAGCGGTTAGAGATACTCAAGAATCCCTCATAATTGGGATTTGCGTTTAACTGGAATAAGCCGGTGGCCAGGAGAACTGCCAGGCTCAACCAAGCTAGTGGGTCCAGGCGGCGTTGGAGATGATCAAGAAAGCGTGAAAAGCTGTTGGCGTCCAGAACGCGTCTGGCGGCTGGCAGGACGAGCATCACCAGGGCTACTAACCCGCCAATCCATGCCACTGTTGCAAGCATGTGCAGCCAATATGCGAGGCTGAGGGCCCAAAACGGGGTTGTTTCCCCCATAGCGATCATGGTGTTGGAGAAGGTTCTTGGGTTGCTTCAGGCGTGCTCTCTTCAGTTGGGGTTGATTCAGGTGTGTTCTCTGCTGTTGCTGTTGGCTCAACAGGAGGACTTTCGGTTGGTGGTGCCTCCACAGTGGCAGTTGGTTCAGCTGGAGGCGCTTCTGTGACTGGTGCTTCGATCGTGGGCGTTGCTTCAGGAGCACGCGGTTCATCCTTCTTATCAGAATTCGTGCATTTCTTTGTTACCCAGATGGCGGTCGGCTCGATAGAAGGGTTTGAACCAAAACTTAATGCAGCTTCGTACTGTATCTGTGCCAGACACCATTCCTTATTTGCAGCCAGAACATCACCATATTTAATTGAAGCGATTCGGAAGCGCTCAGCTGCAGTCAAGTTTGTATTGTCACGCAGGTTAGGAGCAACAACGATAATTTGGCCGAAGTAGAATGTTGCTTGGCCCCAATCCAATCCCCAGAAGCTGGCCCCAGTCTTATAAAGGTCAGCCCAGGTTCGCATATTGCTTGCCTCAACATCCAATGGCCCAAATTTTTCAGCCAGGGCGAGATCATAAGTGCCACCCTCTAAATCTCCCTCACGCAGGATGCGTTCCACACCGCGATTACGCAAGGCAACATATAACATTGAATCAACTTTAACGGTTTGGTAATCCGGATCATCTTTGCGCAGCTTGAGCAATGTGTCGATGGCTTCTGTCCACTTCTGATCAGCTAGCAAGATCTGTGAGTGGGAAAATAAATCTTCAGCGCCACGCATATCGGGAGTGGGAGTTAGGGTGGGAGTGGGCACGTGCGTTGGTGTAGCGGTAGTGTTGAGTTCAAGTAATACAAGTGCAAGCTTCTCAGTTACCCCGGGGTGATTGGGGTTGAGCTTGATAACGTATTCAAAACGCTGGCGGGCAAGTTCATACCGCTTGGCTTCCAGGTCCTGCAGCCCTAGTTGGTATTGTTCATCGACTTGCTGTGCAACCTGGGTGCCTTCAAAATTGGTGCGCTCATTAATCCCGGATAGGTATCCCCCATAAGCACTGGTTGCTGCGATCAGTAAAAGGGCAATCAGGCTGAATATAATCAACAGTGGAAGAGAACGGCTGCGGCTCTTTTTGCTCTTATTCCCATCAGCTGGCGGTTCATCCCATCCATTACCTGAAGTGCCCTCTTCAGAAGACGCATCATCCTGCATGTTCTCAGGTGAAATATCAGACTCAGAAGGTATCTGCTGGGTTTCATCATCCAGCGGCATAGGTTGTGTTTCGTCTTGGTTCGTGCTTTCCATGCCGCAGATTATACCGTAAACAATGCCGCGCTAAGTTAAGGTAAATTTAGAACTA
>JBEQLH010000020.1:7668-10382 GCA_040326075.1 Anaerolineales bacterium | reverse complement strand
CATTCCTCTCGCCTGAGTTAACCCGCAAAGGAGCGCTTGTTGCCACCTGGGAGGGGACATCAAACGACTCGCCGCGTGCATTAACTGCCCATGCCGATACGCTTGGTGCGATGGTCAAAGAGATAAAATCCAATGGGCGTCTGAAGCTATCCAGGATAGGTGGGTTCGCCTGGAATACGGTGGAGGGAGAGGGATGCACGATTTTTACATCCCAAGGAAATACCTTTCGGGGATCAATTTTGCTGTCCAAAGCCTCCGGACATGTGCATGGAAGCAAGGTCAATGACCTGAAGCGGGAAGACAGCAACATGGAAGTTCGCCTGGATGCGCGGACGACGGATGCTGATCAAACACGTGACCTTGGGATCCAGGTTGGAGATTTTGTGGCTTTTGATCCGCGGGTAGAAGCTATCAATGGATTCGTCCGGTCACGCCATCTCGATGATAAAGCCTGTGTTGCTTGTATCTTAGCAGCTATCAAAGCCCTCCATAGTGCAGGTCTTCAACCTTCCCAAACTACGACATTCCATATCAGTAATTATGAGGAAGTGGGACATGGAGCTGCATCTGGCTTCCCGCCTGATCTGGTTGAATTAATCGCCGTGGATATGGCTGCAGTGGGTGAAGGACAAACCTCGGATGAGTTCCATAGCACCCTGTGTGTAAAAGACTCTGGTGGTCCTTACCATCATGGTTTGAATCAGAAGCTGCGCCAGTTGGCTGAAGAATATCAAATTCCATATAAAGTGGATATTTACCCGTATTATGGCTCAGATGGTGAAGCATTCTGGAGAGCTGGTGGTGATGTGGCAGTCGCTTTAATCGGGCCGGGTGTGGATGCCTCGCATAATTATGAACGCACTCATCTGGAGGCTCTGACTGCCACAACCCAATGGCTGATCGCATATTTATTGAATTGACTTGCGATGTGATTTCAATGGTTCTGCTCCAGAAAATATATTGGAGAGTGTTGATGTTAGTTGGAATAAAGATGAACACATATGCTGCTTGATGCTGCCCTGCCTCCAACGTCTCTCAGTGCGATTCCAACCATTGCGCATGCAGCTGAAGAGATGGGTTTCGATACATTGTGGTCATCCGAAACGATGCATGACCCCTTTTTGCCTGGACCATTAGTCGCTGAGCATACTCAGAAGCTAAAATTTGGAACAGCGATAGCGGTCTCTTTTGGTCGCAGTCCAGCGACAATGGCTTACACAGCCTGGGACCTAGCACATACTTCGCGTGGACGGTTCATCCTGGGTTTAGGAACCCAGGTCAGGGCGCACATTGAGCGCAGGTTTGGCCTGCCATGGCCAGATTCTCCCTTGGATAAACTGCGAGAACAGATAATGGCAATGCGCACCTTCTGGAAGACCTGGCAGACAGGAGAAAGGCTCAATTATCGCGGGGAGTATTACCGGCTGAACCTCATGTCCCCTTTTTTTAATCCTGGACCAATTGATTTTCCTGAGATCCCAATTTATATTGCAGGTGTGAATACTGGTATGGCTCGCTTAGCAGGTGAGGTCGCGGATGGCTTTCTTGTTCATCCGTTTCACAGCCCCCAATACCTGCAGGAAGTGATCCTGCCAGCAATTGAACGCGGTGCAAGTAAAACCGATCGCACGCGGGAGGCAGTGTCGGTTTCGGTGTCGGCTTTTATTATCACTTCATCCGAAGAAAGAGAATTTGCCCGCCAGCAGATTGCGTTCTATGCTTCCACGCCATCCTACCGGGCAGTTATGGCATTACATGGCTGGCAGCAGGAGGCAGAATCATTATCTGCCTTGGCCTCGCGAGCAAAATGGGGAGAGATGCCTGGCTTGGTGAGCGACGAGATGTTAGATGTTTTTGCCACCTCCGCCACTCAAGACGAACTTCCCGGGGCGTTATTGAACCGCTACAAGGGTCTTGCTGATCGCATCACCCTCTACACCCCATTTGTGCCTGGAGAGCGAGACTCATTTTGGCATACTTTGGTAGAAGCATGGTCATGAGAAAAGGTATCTTTGGCTATCAGGCTTGGATTCTTAGATAATTATTGTGTAAAACAATTTATGGAAGACAAGGGGTATTACAAATCCGAACGTGAGCGCATGGTGGAGGAACAATTCATTCGACGCGATATCACCGATCAACGCGTCCTGGATGCCATGCGCAAAGTACCTCGCCATATTTTTGTACCCCAAGAGCATCGACACTTAGCATATAGTGATTGTCCCCTGCCTATCGGTCAAAGCCAGACGATATCTCAACCTTATATCGTCGCCTTAATGACCCAAATGCTGGCTTTGAATGAGCAGGATTCAGTACTGGAAATTGGCACCGGTTCCGGTTACCAGGCTGCGATCCTAGCTTTGATTGCCAGGGAGGTACATACTGTTGAGCGCCACGAGAATTTAACCAAGCGGGCGCTGAAGTGCATAATTGACCTTGAATTGAAGAATGTAAATTTGCATGTGGGTGATGGTACGCGTGGATGGCCGGAGTACGCCCCATATGATGCCATTATCGCCACGGCTGCTGCTCCCAAAGTTCCCCAACCACTTCTCGATCAACTCGCGGACGGCGGTCGCCTGGTGATCCCGGTTGGAGGCCGAGTGGGTCAAATCCTGGAACTTTGGTTTCGGGAGGGGGATAAATTCAAACATGAACAGACCGTACCAGTTGCTTTTGTACCTTTGCTTGGAGATTTTGGGTGGAAAGAGGAC
>JBEQLH010000020.1:0-7568 GCA_040326075.1 Anaerolineales bacterium | reverse complement strand
GGGGCAGCAGATAACCTGCTGCCCCGTTTTTGATGAAATCATTTATGAGAGATTAACTTTATAAGCGGTTGATGGTGACAAAAACCATGGGGCGACGCTTGGTCTCATTGTAAAAGAAAGCTTTGATGGACTGCTCGATGTCGTCCTGGATGTTGCCGTTGCCCCGGTTTATGGTTTCTGTGATCCGGTTCCGTGCTACGGCAATCAGATCTTCTGCATCTCGTTTGTAAACAAATCCGCGCGTAATAATCTCGGGCTCCTCGATTAAACGACCGCTGTTCTTCTCTACCATCAGGCTGATGACAACGATCCCGTCCCGGGCTAATGCCTCTCGCTCACGGACGACGCTGGGGCCAACTTCACCGACCCGAGAACCATCTACGAACACATAACCGCCCGGAATACGCTCACCCAAACTCATTTCCCCGTTTTCGAATTCAACCACCTGGCCATTCTCAATCACGGTCATGCTTTCGGGAGAGAGACCGATCTCTTGAGCCAGTGCGGCATGTTGTTTTAAGTGCCGCAGCTCACCATGGATAGGGATGAAGTATTTCGGGTTTACCAAATGTAACAGGAGTTTCATTTCTTCCTGGCTGGCATGGCCGGAAACATGGACTGGCGCAATCGGTTCATAGATCACATTTGCCCCACGCCTGAACAAGCGGTTGATGGTGCGATAGATGCCTTCTTCGTTTCCGGGAATGGGGTGTGATGAAAGCACTACAGTATCGCCCGGGATAATTTCAAACAGGCGATTGGTGTCAGTAGAAAGACGACCAAGAATGGACGATGGCTCACCTTGAGTTCCGGTGGACATCAAGACAATTTCAGACGGATCCATCTTTAACGCCTTATCGATATTAACCTGCAGCCCGTCCGGGATAGTCAGGTATCCAAGTTTACGTGCCATTTTGGCGTTTTCGACCATGCTGGTACCGGCAAATGCCACTTTCCTGTTGTGACGTTGAGCGGCATTTACCACTTGCTGCATGCGCGAAATCAGGGAAGCGAAACTGGCGATGATAATGCGTCCTTCCGCCTCGCTGAATACTTGGTCAAAAGCTGGATCAATCACTCGCTCGGAGGGAGTCCAACCAGGCTTATCTGCGTTGGTCGAATCAGCCAATAATGCCAATACACCCCGACCAGAAAACTCGCCTAATTTGGCATAATCAGTCGGCCAGCCATCGACCGGGGTATGGTCGAATTTGTAATCGCCAGAGTGAACTACAAGTCCGGCGGGTGTCGTGATTCCCAGCCCGACGCCATCCGGAATGGAGTGACAGACATGGAAGAATTCAACCCCAAAAGGGCCGATTTGAACTTGATCGCCAGCCTGCACGGTGTGGATAGATGTCCGGTTTAGAATTCCACCGCGCGCAAGTTTTACTTCCAGAAGACCTCTGGTCAGGGGGGTCGCATAAATTGGTGCGTCGATCTCCTCCATGACGTGGCGAATCGCGCCTGTATGGTCCTCATGCCCATGGGTGATGATAATTCCGCGGACCAAATGTCGCTTTTCCAGCAAATAATTGAAGTCCGGGATTATGTAATCGATCCCCAGCATGTCATTTTCGGGAAACATTATGCCTGTGTCTACAACGAGAATATTCTCCCCGTACTCATAGGCAATCATGTTCTTGCCAACTTCCCCTAGTCCACCCAGGGGGATAATACGAAATTTCTTATTACTCATTTTAAATTATTTTCCTCAAATACATCCACCATTTACCCAAATTAAATTATTGAACAAATTGTGGTTAGAATAGTTTTGTTTGATATAGAATAAACCATAATAATAACGATAAAAAAATACCCCAGGAAGTTTAAGCGACCGGGGCATGCACTCTCTTTCCGATATCCAAGAGCTAATTGTTCTACAAGGTATGCGGTATTGAATAGCAGGCCGGGTACCCGGCCGAGTGTCGATCTCTATAACGGAGATCATTTTAGCACGGGAACATTACTTTGTCAAAGACTAAAGGCGAGGTTGGCCAAATTGAGCTCGGCCGTGCCTCGCCTTTATGATCTTGATATCTTTGGTATTTTAATATTCAGGCATCGGAGGACCTGGGGGCGGTCCTTCCGGTTCAGGAAGATCGGTGATCAAGGCTTCTGTGGTCAGGATCATAGCAGCGATTGAGGCTGCATTCTCCAGAGCACCACGGGTCACCTTTGCTGGGTCAATCACACCATCCTTGACCATATCAACGAATTCCTCACTGATCACATTGAAGCCAATGTTGAGATTCTTTTTTGACTTCTGTGCTTGGCGAACCATTTGCAGAATAACCGCTCCATCCTTGCCGGCGTTCTCAGAGATCTTGCGCAGCGGGACTTCCAAAGCCTTTCGGACGATGGTTACACCGACCTGGGCATCATCACTGTCCATCTGCAGGTCGTCGATGGCGGTCATGGCATTGATCAAGGCAACACCACCACCTGGAACGATACCATCTTCAACTGCAGCACGGGTTGCAGACAGAGCATCTTCAACACGATGCTTCTTTTCTTTGAGCTCAGTTTCGGTAGCAGCACCGACACGAATAATTGCGACACCGCCAGAAAGCTTGGCAAGCCGTTCTTGCAGTTTCTCGCTATCGTAATCGCTGGTGCTTTTATCGATCTCGACTCGAATTTGGTCAATGCGGCCTTTGATCTCAGCCGATTCGCCCCGACCGCCGATGACTGTGGTGTCATCCTTGGTGACGACGATCTTCTCGGCCCGACCCAAATCGGTGATTTCGGTGGTGTCCAACTTGCGACCAGTTTCTTCGGCGATAACCGTTGCACCGGTCAGAATGGCGATATCTTGCAGCATTGCCTTTCGGCGATCGCCAAAGCCTGGTGCTTTGACGGCTACGACGTTGAGCATGCCCCTCAGTTTGTTCAGCACCAGCGTCGCCAGTGCTTCACCATCAATATCCTCGGCAATGATTACCAGTTCGCGCGTGCCGACCTGGACCAGTTTTTCTAGCACAGGCACGATATCGGTTGCAGCCGAGATTTTCTTGTCATATACCAAGATATAGGGCTCTTCGACATCAGCTTCCATTGATTCGGGGTTGGTGATGAAATACGGTGAGATGTATCCACGATCGAACTGCATACCCTCGACGTACTCGGTCTCGAATTCCAAGCCCTTGGACTCTTCGACTGTAATTACGCCGTCTTTACCGACCTTATCCATCACATCGGCGATCAATTCGCCGATAACACGGTCTTGGGCAGAGATTGAAGCGACATTGGCGATATCATCTTTGGTAGTGACTTCAATTGCCTGTTCCGAGATTTTGTCTGCCACAGCCTTTGTGGAAGCCTCAATACCCCATTTAAGCAGCATGGGATTAAAACCCGCGGCCAGGTTCTTCATTCCTTCGGTGACGATGGAATGAGCTAATACGGTAGAAGTGGTTGTGCCATCACCGGCGATGTCATTGGTTTTCGTTGCAGCTTCTTTGAGCAGTTGAGCTCCCATGTTCTCAAAGGGATCTTCCAGCTCAATTTCCTTGGCAACTGAGACACCATCATGGGTGATTGTTGGCGAACCGAATTTGCGATCAATAGCGACATTGCGGCCTTTTGGCCCCAACGTTGTGACGACCGCGGTCGCCAAGACATCCATACCCTTTTGCAATTTACGACGAGCATCTTCTGAGAATGCGAGTTGTTTAGCAGCCATAGATTCTAGCTCCTTTTCCTTAATAATTTAATGGTTTAGTTGAAAATTCCTAATAGATCGGTTTCACGCAGGATGAGTACTTTCTTGTCATCCAGCTTGATCTCTGTGCCTGAATACTTGGCAAACAGCACAGTATCTCCCTCTTTGACATCCATAGGGATCCGTTTTCCGTCGTCATCCCGATCTCCGGGACCAATAGCCAGAACTGAACCCTTTTGGGGCTTTTCCTTGGCTGTTTCTGGCAGGACGATACCACCAGAGGTCAAATCTTCTTGTTCGATGGGTTCGACCACCACGCGGTTTCCTAACGGTTTGATTGCAATCGACATACTTGCCTCCTTCAAAATGGATATTATGTATATGTATTGTTAGGCTTCACACATACAAGTTAGCACTCAGAGCGTTAGAGTGCTAACTCTTGGCGGAATCATACCTGAGTTCTTGAGGAAAGTCAAGAGGATTTTTGGAATTCCCCCATTTTGCATCAAGGGTGCAGATGATCAGGGCAGCGGGGTGGTCTGTGGGGCGGCCCTCTGTGCGACCAGATCGCAGATAGCGATATTCTCATCGATAATTTGATTGAAGGTCGGATCATCTGGATAATTTGCCCGTACTTCATTGAGCACCTGCAGTGCTTCCGGACAGAAGTTTTGGTTCGGGCGGCTGAGCGCGGACAGGACCGAACCATATTGGGCATAGTAAAAGGCGACTGTGCCAGATGTGAGAGGCATTCCAACCACCTCTACACCTGCTCCCAGAAGTTCTATTGCTACCTGGTTTTCCTCAGCGCTGCATCCTTTCACTGCGCATTTAAAGGCGGGTTGCGCACCTTCGAAGTTGCGTGCTTTTGTATATATTATTCCCAATTGCCCATACGTATTCGGATTATAAGGGTTAATCCGGATAGCTTTCTCGGCATTTAAGGCAGCTGCGAAAAATTCACCATCCCGGGAGTAGGTCTTGGCGATTTCAACATAGGGGACAGGATCCTGCACACCAAGCTGTTCATTGATCTGGGCTGCTTTCTCAAATTCCTCAAGCGCCCGATTGTGAACTTCCAGACTTCTGAAGTTTCGTCCAATAAAGATGTAAAGAAAGGTGAGATTCGGGTGGATCTCGACAGCTTCCCGGTATTTCTCAATAGCCAGGCGATATTGCCCTAAAGATTCTAAAACATATCCATAAACCCGCTGCACGTCCATCGAATTGGGTTGAATGGCGACCGCCTGTTTGACGGTCTCCTCGGCTTGAGCCCATTTCTGTTGGTCGACCAGGATTTCAGCCAGGAATGCCAGTGCTAACGCGTTTTCGTTGTCGAGCTGCAGTGCTCGTATGGCGGCTGCCTCGGCATCGTTGAGCGCGGATTGAACCTCCCCCGGAGGTACAAGTGGATTTGAGGCATACCAATCCAGTACAAATGAACGCACAGCTTGAACCTCAGCATTATCCGGATCGATAGCAGTCGCTTGATCGATTGATTCAAGAGCTTGAGTCAGTCGTTCGTATCTATTCTCATTGGTGCTGAGCAAACTGGAAGAATAGGTCTGGATCCGCGCCAGTTCGGCCCAGGCCTGGGAGTTGCCAGGCTCTACGGTCACGGCTTTTTGGTAGGCTGCGATGGCACCTTCAAGTGAGCCGGACATAAATTGGGCTTCGCCCTCCATGATATAGGAATTCACGGTGCGTGTGGGTGTGGGTGTTGGCAAGAAAAGTGGCTGGATATTGCCCCGGTCAATTCCCAATAGAATCCATATTCCTCCCAGGATCAACCCGATCAGCAGGATCACTCGATATGGGTTGAGCGATCGTTTTTCAGGACGAAAATGCGGTCGCTCTCCTGTCAGGTCACGGTTCATGGCGTACCCTCGGGAGTTTCAAGAACCTCATCCTGATTTTCTGGAGTGGATTCTCCGATGCTTTCCTGGCATAGGATCAGACCTTGTTCTGCATTGTAAACATTAATCTCATCATCGGATACGCCGCTGCGAATGGCTTGAAATATTGCGACGGCATCACTGCATTGGCCTGATTTGGCTAAGGCCAGGCCGTAAATGGCGTAAAACTCTGCCACAGTACCGTAATTCAATGGTAATCCAACAACGATCACGCCGCCCTCCAGGGTGCCGCCCCTGATCGCCAGGGTGAGTTGTTCTATAGCTTCCGGATACTGAACATTCTTATAATACATTACGCCCAAGTTGCCGTGGAGTTTTGCGTCCTGGGGATCGGTTTTTACAGCCTGATCGGCATATTGTACAGACTGGCTGAAATCACCAACGGTTGCATAAGTGCGTGAAATTTCATAAGGAGGGATGGGATCGATCGGATTCAATGCGTAAGCTTGGAGATAAGATTGGACTGCCTGGTCATATTCGTTCAGCAGGTAGTAATTGTATCCCAGCGCCAGGTGCAGATCGGCAATTTTATCGTTAATTGCCAGTGCAGCTTGATATTCCTGAATCGCCTCCGTAAAGTTGCCGGTGTTCCAGAGGATATAACCTCGGGCGCGGTGCGCTTCTAATAATGTTGGATCTAACGTGAGAGCAATCCTTGATTCCTCAGCTGCTTTATCAATCGCGTTGATGTCGCCCTGACCGGTTATGGCTTTGTCCATCAAGATTTCAGCGTAAATGGCGTGAGCTAAAGCGTTATCAGGGTCTAGCTCGAGGGCAGACTTGATGGCGGCTTCGGCTTGGGTGTAATCGCCGATGAAGTCTAAAGACCAGGCTTTGAGTGCATGGGCCAGGGGATTGTTATTATTCAGTATTAACGCTCTTTCGGCATTTTCCAATGCATCTTCATATTGAGCAGTGTAGATTTGAGCTCGGGCTGTTGATAAGTACACTGAGGGATTATCAGGGTTGACCTGGATGGCTTCTTCGTATGCAACAATGGCTTGGGAATACTTAGCAGAATCGAACAGCACATCCGCTTCACTGACAAACGATTCCGGGTCGCGAGTTGGGGTTGGTGTTGGAATAAATAAGGGTGGCACAGCTGGCATCACGACCTGATTAATATAAAGCGCTGCCCCGATCAGGATTAACAGGAGAATCACCCGCCAGGGATTGCTCCGTCGCCGGCGTTTTCGCTTCATATTCCAATTGCTGCCTTTCAAATACATATCACCATCTTACCATTCTGTTGGAAATGACGTCAAGATGGATACGATCCTTGCAATTCTATTACCTAGAGACTAGAATGGGTTTATGAGAATTGATGTTTTCACATTATTCCCTCAAGTCTTCCATCCATATTTGGAGACCAGCATCCTCCATCGTGCTATTGTCCGCGAACTTGTGCAGATAAATCTGCACAATATTCGCGATTGGACGACCGACCGACATCATGTTACCGATGATGAACCGTATGGAGGTGGGGGAGGTATGGTTATGAAACCCGAACCTATCTTCGCATCTGTCGAAAGCATTTTGGGCGAAGAATCTGATTGCCCGGTCATATTGCTGACTCCTCAAGGTCGCTTGTTAAACCAATCTATTGCCTATGAGCTGAGTGAAGAACCAAAGCTGGCTTTTTTGAGTGGTCGTTATGAGGGAATCGATGAGCGTGTGCGGCAATATCTGGTAACTGATGAAATTTCGATCGGCGATTACGTTCTAACTGGCGGGGAATTACCAGCTCTGGTTTTGATTGATTCTATCATCAGATTGCTGCCGGGCGTGCTGGGTGACCCAGATGGAGCATTGGATGATTCGCATGCCTCCGGGGTACTCGAATACCCTCATTACACCAGACCAGCAGATTTTCGTGGCTGGGAGGTTCCCGAGGTGCTGTTGTCAGGTGATCATGCTCGAGTGGCTCGATGGCGACGAGAACAATCACTGTTGCGAACCTTGCGCCGTCGCCCAGATCTTCTGGAAAT
>JBEQLH010000134.1:4442-7938 GCA_040326075.1 Anaerolineales bacterium | reverse complement strand
GTACCGTGGCAATCCGATCCGCCATTGTTGTTCTGGGCGACGATGCTGTTCTTTAAATAAACTGTCCCTCCAGCCTCGTTGTGGATCCCGCCCGCGATCGGATCGTCCGATTCTTCATTGTCTGAATTATTGCTGATCGTGGCATTGTTGATATGGATTATGCCGCTTAGATTATTGATTCCGCCGCCAACCCCCCGGGCAGAATTCCCGCTGATCGTGCTGTTTGTGATCACCATTGTCCCATGGTCATTAAAAATTCCCGCCCCAGAGCTGGATTGGTTGTCACTGACCGTGCTGTTAAATAAATATAATGTTCCGCTGTCTCCATTACGGATGCCCCCGCCTTCGCTGTCCGAATCTCCGGTATCGTTATTATCTTTCATAGTGCATTTGAATAGAGTTAAAGTGCCATCGTTGGAGATACCAGCTGCACCATCCCCCTCTCCCCGGCTGATTGTGAATTGTTCAATAAAAGTAATCAGGTCGCTGTTGACATCTATCCCCCGGCGTGCATCTTCGCCGTCAATGGTTGAGGTTCCATTCTGAACTGTGAATGTGGCATCCCAGCCTCCAGAGAGCGCTATGCTCCTGGTGATAGACACCACTGCCTGGCTGCCTGTGCCGGTGTATGTCCCGCTGGCAACGTTGATTGTACTGTTGCAGCCAAGTTCATCGAGAGCAGCATTGATCGTCTCGCAGGCCGCCCCAACGCTAGAACAGTCATTCCCATCATCCCCACCGGGAGCGACATAACAAAGACCTGCTGTAGTTCCTGCTTGCCCCACCACAATGGGTGTAAGGTAAACCCCAAGAACAAGTAATAAAATGATCGCCTTTAATTTCACCTGGATCCTCCTTTACCATTGCCCGATCGCATCGATTGTTTCCCTTCTGCAGATTTAGAAGTCAGGAGTATGAACCAACAAGACAATTAAGTAGATTGTACAAACTCAAATGATCAACTCTCATCAACAATAGTATATTGATCAATCACCTGTTGGGCAAGCTTTACCTTAAGTTTGCTCAATAAAATGGGATAATTCTTGCAACGTCCTATGCACGAGTTATCAATGACAGTGGGAAAGATCGAAATGAATGCACTGGCCGGGCAAAATCCATATGCATTTATTTCACATTTGGTGTAAAACTGGAACTATCTCACCTGTCTCGGCGTCTATCCAGAAGATTGAGTGACTGGTCTGGATTTTCTATATGGAGGGCTCTGACAATGGCACAAGAGACCAAAGGGTTTATCTCTCGATACAAAATTCCTCTCCTGATCGTGGGCGGAATTGTGACAATTGGCGCGCTGGCTGCTATCATTTATGGCCTTATAAATCTTGGTATGCAGAAAAATGTGTCCCAGGGGAGTACCATTCCACCCCTGGTTGACTCCTCAAGCGATAATATAGATAATGGCCTGGCAGACAATGGGGGCGAATCTGGTTTGCGCGTCGATCTCAGCTCCGGGCAGGCGCAGCCGCAGGAATCCGAACCTGTCCCGCAGGAGACGGGTGAACCGCTTACCCAGGGTGAGATCGATCAGATCCTGGAACGATTGCCCTCATTAATTGTTGATACCGCAGATCAGGTTGATTTCAATCTGCCCCCTGAACCGGTCCCGCCCCCGCGCACCGGAGAGACGATCGAGGAAACATTCCCGCCACCAGGGGGTGCCGCGCCTGTATCAGTCGCCTCTGGACCCCTGGAAGTCTTACGTTTTGCTCCTGAGGGGGAGATTCCTTTAGCGCCCTTTGTCAATGTGACCTTCAATCAGCCCATGGTGCCTCTGGGTACGCTCAGCGATCTGGCTGCCGAAGAGATACCCCTGCAGCTGGAGCCAGCCCTGCCTGGCACCTGGCGCTGGTTGGGCACCAAGACGCTCACTTTCCAATATGACTCTGCGCAGATTGACCGCATGCCTATGGCGACCGAATACCTGGTCACCATCCCCGCCGGTACCCAATCAGCCACAGGAGGTGTGCTGGATGAGGCTGTCAGCTGGTCTTTCACCACACCTCCACCCAAGATCATCTCGAAGTACCCTTACGATGAGCCCCAACCGCTCGAACCCTTGATATTCATCGGCTTTGACCAGCGTGTTGATCCCAAAGCTGTGCTGGCCACAACTGAAGTCATGGCTGGGGGTCAACCGGTAGCAGTCAGGCTGGCCTCAGACCAGGAAATAAAACAAGACAAAACTGTTTCCCGTTTTGTCGATAACACAGGTCAGGGACGGTGGTTGGCTTTTCTTCCCCAGGAGCCTTTGCCTGCTGATACCCCAATTTCAGTCAGCGTTAGACCAGGTACACCTTCGGCAGAGGGACCGCTGGTTACCCAGGTAGAACAGAATTTTAATTTTTACACCTATGCACCGCTGCGCATCGACCATCATGGCTGCTCCTGGTCAGAAGATAAATGCCGCCCTTTGTCCCCCTTCTTCATCAGGTTCAACAATCCCCTGGATGTGAACACCTATCAGGACTCCATGCTGCAGATTGTTCCTGAGCTGCCTGGCGCCACGGTCAATATTTTCGGGGACACGATCAATATCCGGGGGGCATCTGAAGGGCAGACTACCTACCGCATGACGGTCAGTAAGGATCTTCAGGATATCTTTGGCCAGAAACTCGGCAAAGATGAAACCCTTACTTTCCGGGTTGGTACAGCTGATCCAGTTCTTATTGGACCAGATGAGATATTGGTTACCTTAGATCCAGCTGCGGAAAAGCCTGTTTTATCCCTTTACACCATAAACTATACCAAGCTGGATCTGAAAATCTACACCGTTGAACCATCGGATTGGCCAGCTTTCAAGGAGTACCTGCGCCTATACGAACGAACGGATGTGCCCAGTAAACCACCCGGACGGCTGGTCCTGGACGAAACCATGCGTTTGGAGATTCCAACTGATGTCCTGACCGAGGTGGATGTTGACCTGAGTGAAGTGATGCAGGGAGATTTCGGTCACTTCATTGTAATCGTCAAACCGCCAAAAGGTTTCTTCGAAGAGGAACGTTATTGGGAAACCATCCACACCTGGGTCCAGGTGACCCAGATTGGTTTGGATGCCTTTGCCGATCACAGCGAGATGATGGTCTGGACTACCGCCCTCAAAGACGGCGCTCCATTGTCCGGTGTGACCATCGAAGGCGATCCAGCCCGGATGAAAGCCGTTACTGGAGAGGATGGGACTGTCCGTTTCCCAATTCCCAGTGCAGGCGCCCAATACCTGGTCGCCAGCCAGGATCAGGACCAGGCCATTCTTCCCAGATCGACCTATTACTGGGGGGATGATGTCTGGGTTCCCCGTCCACCGGATGATGAATTACGCTGGTATGTCTTTGATGACCGCCAGATATATAAACCCGGCGAGGAAGTCCATGTCAAGGGCTGGCTGCGGCGTGTGGGTGGGGCCCAGGATGGTGATGTAGGCCTGGTGGGCAGCGTGGTTGATACCGTCAGCTACCAGGTTGTTGGACCCCAGGGAAACGAA
>JBEQLH010000134.1:0-4342 GCA_040326075.1 Anaerolineales bacterium | reverse complement strand
ACTTCTTCTCCAAGCAATTATTCACCACCCAACTGGCCGGATTTCATTTTTGGCATCTGGCAGCCCTGGTGGTGGTACTACGAACCGCTGGTATCTTATGAAGCGTCTGGTCCATATGGGATCGAATACGGTGAAGTAGAAACATTTACTGGTATGACCGATGCCTCGGGCAACCATTTCTTGCGCCTCGACTTCGACGAATCAGACCAGCCGCGCCCCTTCAGTATGTTTGCGGAAGCCACCGTCTTTGACGTCAACCGCCAAGCCTGGGCTGGTACCACCAGCCTGCTGGTACACCCGGCCGAACTCTATGTTGGATTGCGTAGTGATCGCATCTTCGTCCAGCGCGGAGATCCGCTGGAGATCGAATTCATCGTCACAGATTTGGATGGCAACCCCGTCACCGACCGGCCTGTTCTGGTAAAGGCTGCTCGCTTGGAATGGAAATACAACAAAGGGGATTGGGGGGAGCAAGAAGTCGACATCCAGGAGTGCACCAAAGGTTCACAGGAAGAGCCAGTTGTGTGCACGTTTGAAACCCCAGTTGGCGGTCGCTACCGGATCACAGCCGAGGTGACCGACCAGCACGGCCGCAGCAACCAGAGCCAGTTCACCCGCTGGGTGAGCGGTGGTCAAAGACCCCCATCCCGCGAGGTTGAACAGGAGATGGTCACCCTTATCCCGGATAAAGATTCCTACCAACCGGGAGACGTGGCGCAGATCCTTGTCCAGGCGCCTTTTAGCCCCGCGGAAGGATTGTTGACTGTCAGCCGCAGCGGTATCCTGTACACAGAACGCTTCGCCCTGGATGAAGACACCATAACTTTGCAGGTGCCCATCGCTGATGAACACATTCCCAACCTGCACCTTCAAGTGGATTTAGTCGGGTCTGCCCCGCGTTTGAACGATCAGGGGCAGGCTGTACCCGGTATACCCCCACGACCCGCGTATGCCAGTGGACACCTGCAGTTGAGCATTCCCCCAACCCAGCGCACACTTTCGCTGCAAGCAGTGCCGCGTGAGACAGAGCTGGAGCCGGGTGGGGAAACACTTATCGACCTCCTGCTGACTGACGCTCAAGGACGTCCTGTAGCCGGGGCCGAGCTGGCTGTTGTCGTGGTCGATGAAGCCATCTTAGCATTGAGCAACTACCAGCTGGCTGATCCCATGGCCGTCTTTTACCGGGATCGACCGGCGGACCTCAGCAGTAATTATGGTCGCGCCAGCATCCTTTTAGTTGACCCGCTGGCTTTGGAGGCAACAGAAGAAGCAGCAGACAGGATGGCCGAAAAAGCCATGGCCACCCAGACCCTTGGAGAGGGAGCGATAATGGAATCTGAGGCGCCCGCAGCTGCTCCGGCAGAGGATATGGCGGGAGCCGCGCCGCAGCCCATCCAGGTCAGGACGGACTTCAACCCCTTGGCCACTTTTGCTCCTGAGGTGCGTACCGGTGCAGATGGTAAAGCGCGCGTGGAAGTAAATCTACCGGACAACCTGACTCGCTACCGGGTGATGGTCGTGGCGGTTGATGACGGCAACCAGTTCGGTTCAGCCGAAGCCAATATGACCGCCCGCCTGCCGCTCATGGTGCGACCTTCAGCACCTCGTTTCCTGAACTTTGGTGATCGCTTTGAGCTGCCCGTCGTCCTGCAAAATCAAACCGATGACAGCATGATCGTCGATGTAGTCGTTCAGGCTGGCAATATCGACCTGACCGGCGATGCTGGTCTGCGGGTGACGGTGCCGGCCAATGATCGCATAGAAGTGCGCTTCCCCGGTGAGACGGTCATGGCAGGTACGGCTCGCTTCCAGATCGCCGCTGTTTCAGGCGATTACGCCGACGCGGCCACAATTGAATTACCAGTATTCACACCGGCCACGACAGAAGCCTTTGCCACCTATGGAGTTGTCGACCAGGGCAGTGTCGTCCAGCCTATCAAGGCGCCCAGCGATATCTTCCCCCAGTTTGGTGGGCTGGAGATCAGCACCTCCTCGACTGCGCTGCAGGCACTCACGGATGCCGTTATTTATCTGGTCTCGTATCCCTATGAGTGCTCTGAGCAAATCGCTTCCCGGATTTTGGCTGTGGCTGCACTGCGGGATGTGTTGACAGCCTTCTCAGGTGAGGGGCTGCCTTCTCCAGAACAAATGGAGGCGGCTGTTGTACGAGACATTCTGGAGTTAGAAGTTCTGCAGAACTACGATGGCGGCTTCCCATACTGGCGGCGAGGCCAGGATTCGATCCCCTTCAACACCATCCATGCAGCTCACGCCCTGCAGAAGGCCAGGCAGATGGATTTTGCAGTGCCTGAAGCGATGTGGAACAGCGTTCTCGAATATCTCAGATATATTGAGGATTATTACCCGTCGTATTATGGCAAACGCACCCGCCAGACTCTCAGCGCTTATGCGCTTTACACCCGGCATTTGATGGGTGACCGGGACGTGGAAAAGGCTCGCAGCTTGCTGCACGAAGATGAATTGGATGATTTGCCGCTGGAGGCGATCGCCTGGCTGTGGCAGGTCCTGCTCGATGACCCAGGTTCCACTGAAGATATAGATAACATTCGCCGTTTTATCAACAACCGGGCTGTGGAAACAGCGGGTGCGGCGAACTTCACCACCTCGTACGATGACCAGGCATACCTGCTGCTTAACTCAAACCGCCGCACAGATGCCCTCCTGCTCGATTCCCTGATCGCCGATCAGCCGGAAAACGACCTGATCCCCAAGGTGGTCAACGGTCTGCTCGCTCACCGCACCCAGGGACGCTGGTCTAACACCCAGGAAAATGTCTTTGTCTTGCTGGCCCTGGACCGCTACTTCAAGACCTTCGAAGCGCAGACACCGGATTTCGTCGCTCGCATCTGGTTGGGAGATACGTATGTTGCTGAGCACGAGTTTGTCGGTCGCACCACCGAGCGCCGCGAGACCAATATCCCCATGCAATATCTGGTGGACGAACTCCCCGCCAATGGTGATACGCAAGACCTGATCATCAGCAAGGATGGTCAAGGGCGCCTGTATTACCGACTGGGTTTGAAATATGCCCCAACCGATCTGAATTTGCCCCCGGTCGATATGGGTTTTGTCGTCCAACGCAGCTATGAAGCGGTGGATGATCCTGAGGATGTATACCAGGATGATGAAGGTATCTGGCATTTCAAAGCTGGTGCACGGGTGCGGGTGCGCCTGCAGATGGTGGCTGACAACCGGCGCTACCATGTCGCTCTGGTTGACCCACTGCCAGCCGGACTGGAGATCATCAACCCGGCTTTGGCAGTCTCTGGCAGCGTCCCGCAGGATCCCGATAGCACCGATTACCACTATGGCTGGTGGTGGTGGGGTACCTGGTATGAACACCAGAATATGCGTGATGAAAGGGCAGAAGCTTTTGCCTCATTGCTCTGGGATGGCGTCTATGAATATACTTATGTGACTCGAGCCACCACACCGGGCACGTTTGTCGCCCCGCCCACCAAAGCGGAGGAGATGTACTCGCCGGAGGTGTTCGGGCGCAGCGCCAGCGATTGGGTGATCGTGGAGTAAGTTGATAGTTTATTCAATTAATGTATAATTTGATCAACGCCGGTGTTATCATTAAGCGGAGGCACCTTGTCAGCAATAGATTTGCTTCAGAGGAGAATTTAGTATGTATACTGTTGGAAACTTACTCAAACATCTGAAACAATCAACCGTTTACTTTATCGCACCAGATTCAAGCATAACCGATGCCAGAGACTATATGAAAGAAAAGCAGATTGGCGCGGTCTCGGTTAAGGTGGATGACGAACTGGTAGGCATCCTCACCGAGCGAGATATGCTCTGGAAATGCGATCTGAAGGATGATCTGTCATTGGTAAAGGTGGAGTCAATCATGACCCCAGCAGATGATATCGTAACTGTCGAGCCCAGCGTGGACCTGGAAGAGTGTTTCAACTTAATGAACGTGCACAAAATTCGCCACCTCCCCGTTGTTGAAGATGGAAAACTCGTGGGCATGCTGTCGATCCGGGACCTGGTGCGCGCGATCGTAGACCAGCAAATTCTAATTTCGTCGCAGCTCGAGAGCTATATTACCGGGAGGTCTTGACCGGTCAATAAAGATAGTTGTGGGGGTCTGTACCTGCTCCCGGGTGATTGTGGAGTCAATGGTAAGTAATTTCCCTCGCTCAGAATGCAACAGCCCCCAATTTTATCAAGGGGGCTGTCCATCTTTTTCTCCCAGCAGAACAACCAGGGTACAGCTTATGTTACATGAGCACTAATGACTAGATTCTTTCTAGTAGTCAGTCAGCCTGATTATGATGAACTAAATCTGTAGCCTAGAGCCTGCCCCGAT
>JBEQLH010000349.1:0-2724 GCA_040326075.1 Anaerolineales bacterium | reverse complement strand
GAGCCACCCTCGAGCCAGCCGGCTGCGAAATCCTCTACCGGACCAGGCGTATCTCCATCCATGGGAATACGCACGATCTTGTATCCCACCGGTTGGCTGCGATTCCAGGAGCCATGGAATGCAACGAACAGGTCACCCCGATACTCGTCTGGAAATTGGTCCCCAGAATAGAATTCCAACCCTAATGGAGCCGAGTGAGCCTGCATTTCAACCATGGGAGATTCGACGCCATCACAGGCGGATGGATCTCCAAAATCCGGGTCGATAATCCGCCCGGAATGGCATCTCGGCCAACCGTAATCTCCCCCATCCTTGACCAGATAGACTGTTTCCGGAGGCAAGTCATCACCTAAATGGTCTCGCCCATTATTGGTCGCCCACAGCTCATCCGTCCCGGGTCGAAAGGTAATACCAACCGCATTGCGTAACCCCTTGGCGAAAACACGTCCATCCTCTCCGTCGGGGTCGTAGCGCATGATCGCTGCCCGGCGCTGATCATCCTCTTCGCAGACGTTGCAGGAGGATCCTACGGAAACGAACAGGGATGAGAAATCAGGGCTGAACAAAACGGTGCGCGTGTTATGACCACCGCTGGGCAATCCATCTATGACAACCTCAGGCTCCCCAAATGCAACCCCGCTGACAGGTGGTGGAAGCCGCAGAATACGGGTCGTCTCACCGACATACAGGCTGCTATCTGAGTAAAAAGCCAGGCTGCTGGGAGAGTCCAATCCTTCCGCCACAACTTTAACCTGGTCGGCCTGTCCATCCTGGTTCTGATCCGGTAAACGCAAGATACGCCCTGCGCCGCGCTCCGTCACATAAAGCTGTCCATCCGAACCAAGCGACATCATGCGGGGGCCTTTTAAACCCTCCGCATAAACGGATATCTTGAACCCGGGAGGTAAGGCAATTTGTTTATCCGGAACGCCAGCGACCGAGGCAGACGGTTCAGAAAGAGGAATGGCGGTAGGCGCTGGTGAGTCTGGAAGTTGGCTTGGACCACCTATGGATAGAGTACAAGCACTTAAACCTAAGACCACAGTTAACTGAAAAAGGATCTTCATAAGATAAGATTTTCGCTAATATGCTCAGACCAACAGCATCCAATCATATCATCCCTTTATCAAATTCCGAGGATAGCCAGATCATTTTACAGAAAAACTGACGCACGATCACGGACAAACCTCTTTCCAAGGTCAGTCATACTAGTTTATTATTAGAACGAAATCAAGTAGCAAAGTGTATATGAAGTAGAAAGATATGAGATTCTGGTAATATCAAAGAATATGAAACTGAATTTATTTACCAAAAAAACACCAATTGTGAAAACAATCCTTGTTGCAAGTGAGACTGTCCTGGTCTGGTTGGTGATCACAGCTCAGGTTTTCGTCTTCAACAAGTTCAGCGGAAATGAGATTGACGTATTACCATCGGCCCAGCAGATCTTAGATTACAACTGGTTGCCTGGCGATTGGTACCTTAACCTCGATATAGGTTATCGGCAGCTTTTTAGTTATCTGGTTGGAATCCTGGTCGACCAGCTTGGTTTCCTTTATGGGGCATATGCCGGGCGCATAATCGCTTATCTTCTCCTGGCTCTTGCGCTGGTTGTCTTTTTTCGAGCAATTCGCTTGCGATTCTCGCTGGGGCTGATCGTTGTGTTTATCTTCTTAGCAGATCAGTCGCTGATCGCCGGGGAGTGGATCGTCGGCGGTGTGGATACAAAAACGTTCGCTTACGCATTTGCACTATTCTCATTCTCATCCCTTATTCAAAAAAGGTATTTAGCTGGATTTGCCTTTGCTGGCGCGGCTCTATCATTCCATGTGCTTGTCGGTATCTACGCGCTGTTCTGCTCGGGGGTTGCCATGTTATTAACATGGAATTCGTGGCGTACAGAATGGCGAACACTTATCCGCCAAGCCTGGCCTTTTTTTATAACTGGGATCTTCGGTCTGCTGAGCGTACTCCAACAGCTGCTCCCTCAAGGGGATATCGACACAGATAAAGCCTGGCAGATCTATGTCGAGCTTCGCGTCCCCCACCATGTACTGCCCTCTGCCTGGAATGGCGATCTCCTAGCACTTCAATTAATTCTTGTCGCTGGCTTTTTCCTTACCATATACCTGCTGAAGAAGACAGCTGCGTCGAAATTTACAGCCGCGTATGCGCTTGGGAGTATCTGCTTGTTTGTCATCGGATTAGTCATTTATGCGACTGGTGAAACCAATTTATTGAGATTCTATTGGTTCAGATATCCCGATGTGATGATCCCCTTCTTGACCTTGGTGCTGGTGGCATTGGTTATCAGCGATCTCACCTATATAGATGTAAATGATTCCCCTCGTTTTTACAAGCGCTGGCCTAGCGTTCATTTACTAATTAGTAAGGGATTGCCATTATTCTTGGCTATAGTTGTCATCCTGCTTGCGCTCCAATCAATAACCATTATTCGAGCGTCGTACCGAAGGGGCATTAATAGACGCCCACCCAAAATTCAGACCTCCCTTAAGTGGATCAGTGAAAATACCCCCGGACATGCAGTATTCCTGGTTGATCCCTTGATGTCTGAATTCTATGTCTTCGCCGAAAGAGCCAGATTTGTTTCATTCAACCATTCACCTCAATCTGCGGCGGATATCCTTGAATGGTACGAGCGGATTGAGCTAAGCAATGGCAGCCAACCCCCAAGTATTCCTGTGGCCAGAGGCGAACTCCAAG
>JBEQLH010000133.1:0-7968 GCA_040326075.1 Anaerolineales bacterium | reverse complement strand
GAATCGATTAATTAATTTCACCATTGCGCTAATTATTGAGTGAGTTGCTTTGTTTAATGTAAGGAGTAAATCGGGCAACAAGACGCCCGGGTAAGCTGCCGGATATTTGCATCCCTCCCTCACCATGTTCAACCATATCAACCTGACCATGTTCGTGAAACATCGATATTAATCCCCCTTCTTTATATGGCAACCACAATGAGATATCAACTAGGTTCTCAAACAGCATTCCATTTACAGACTTTAAAAGATCACCAATCCCCTCTCCAGTTCGGGCGGAGATTGCCACAGAATTAGGAAAATTATCTAAGGCTTTCCTGGCCCCATCGGTGTCTGCAAGGAGATCAATCTTATTGAGGGCGATCAATACCGGGATGTGATCGGCTTCAATCTCTTTCAAGGTTTGATAAACAGCTTTTGCTTGTGCTTGTGCATTAACATGAGTCACATCCACCACATGCAGCAATAGATCCGCTTCTGCAATCTCTTCCAAAGTAGCCCGAAATGCAGCAACCAGAGTGGTAGGCAGCTTCTGGATAAACCCAACCGTATCTGTAAACAAGGCAATTCTCCCACCTGGAAATTCCACTCGCCGGGTTGTTGGATCCAGAGTGGCAAATAACTGGTTTGCGACGTATACATCCGCTTCTGCTACACGGTTCACCAAGGTCGATTTTCCAGAGTTGGTGTATCCAACCAGAGCAACAATTGGCAGATTCGAACGTTTCCGGCGAGAACGATATTGCTTTCGATGGGTACGGACTTTCTCAAGATGGTCTTTAAGATTACCAATCCGCCGGCGAATATCTCGCCGGTCCACTTCCAGCTGCGTTTCGCCAGGTCCTCGAAGCCCAACTCCACCAACGCCACCTGATCTTCCTCCGCCACCTCCCGCTTGCCGGGCAAGATGCGTCCAGGCCCTGGTCAATCGAGGCAGCCGGTATTCGTATTGTGCCAATTCAACCTGGAGAGCCCCTTCCCTCGTATTCGCATGCAATGCAAAGATATCTAGAATTAATGCAGTCCGGTCAATAATGCGGACATGTTCTCCAAATGACTTTTCAAGCTCTCGTAAATGTCTGGCGGAAAGTTCCTCATCAAACACAACAATATCAGCCTGTACTTCCTCAACCAGCATTTTTACTTCATCCACTTTCCCAGGGCCAATAAATGTCTTAGGATTGGGAGAGTTTTTTCGCTGAGTAGCCTGGCCAACCACGTCTAAACCAGCTGTGTCAGCCAAAAGTGCCAATTCGGTCAATGAATCATCGATCGACAATAAATCATCCTCTCGACGTAAATCCACGCCAACCAGAAAGGCACGCTCTCTGGAAAGATCAGTACGTGCAGGATTTTTCATGATACTTTGTTATCTCTCCCTGTTTTGTGCATAATTAACGGTCCAAATAAGTTGGCGGCATTCTTATCCAGCGGTTCAGTTCTTACCGGAAGTAGAATATGAAATGTCGACCCTGGGCAGGAATTCTCATCGTATCCTTCAGATTCTACCCAAATCCGACCGCCATGAGCCTCGATAATGCCTTTGGCGATCGGGAGACCGAGACCAGGTCCACCACCTTTAAATTTTAATTTTCCACTTGAGTGATAAGCTGGATCTCCGATGGGTTGAAGTTTATCAAATATTTTTACCTGGTCAACATAGTCAATCCCAATTCCAGTATCGATTATAACAATTTCAATAATTCTCTGTATCGATCTTCCTTCGACGACGATCTTACCGCCGTCCGGAGTGTATTTTATCGCATTAGTGATTACATTAGAAATTGCCTGGTATAACCTTTCCCCGTCGTAAAAATTCAAAACATCGTCCCCTGAGAAACGGTTTACCGTTAATGATAGCTGCCTGAAATTAAGCGCATCTTCAACTTCTTGATTAATCCGATCCAAAATCTTATAGATCCAGGTTGGTTGTAAATTCAATGAAAGCATATTATTGT
Source organism: Anaerolineales bacterium (assembly GCA_040326075.1). Taxonomy (GTDB): domain Bacteria; phylum Chloroflexota; class Anaerolineae; order Anaerolineales; family UBA4823; genus PFL25. The sequence continues at coordinate 6,010 of JBEQLH010000133.1, read as the reverse complement.
CAATCAATGAAACATCAATCATATCACTGATTATCTCGCGCAAGCGTCTTGACCCGCTATCCATCCCGTCAAGGAGCGAGAGGATGTGTTCATCATATATCTTTTTCTGTTCGATAATCTCTCTGAGCATTGCTGAATATCCCTCCATGAGGGTTAGCGGGGTTTTGAGCTCATGTGCTGCGATGGATATAAAATCTGATTTACTCTTATCTAACCTTTCCAACGATGATTTCTCATGACTGAATTCTTGAGCAACCTGGGAGACACATTTGTCAATCTCGCGCGCATGGATATACTGATTGGCGAACAGGAATATTGGCATCAGGACACTGAACAATTCCCTCGATCCATCAGAGGGAAGGTCTTCAGCTGCGACATTATATGTCTGCTGCAGGATCAGATCAGTAACTTCCAACAAACTTGTTCTCCCACCTGTAATTTCTTCAGAAAGCCATTCATCGATAATCGAGATGATTAATTCAGGATCGTTTGAATAAACGGATTCATGCAGCAAATCAAAAAACTTTTCAAGCTGGTCCACAGAAGAAGGGTTATTTTCTCCCCCTTCAGCCAGCTCAATGGCTATATTACGGATAGATTTTTCACGAACCTGACCCAACAAATCGACAGCATGCATACATATAGTTTAATCCAGGTTTTCCGGATTTAGTGAGATGGTGACTTTCAATTCAGTTAGCTATAAGTAACAGCAACTCCCGCTTCAACAATAGAAAATTCAAGCTTAATCATTGATGGAATTAAGCCACAGGAGCAGCACATCTCCAACTGCCTTTAAACTATCCGGTGAGACCTTATCAATCGTGTCTTCTAAAGTGTGCCAATATGGATAATCAAAATCGATGATTAGGACCGCAGGGATACCAGCCTCCAAGAATGGCAGGTGATCATCCAAAATTCTATGTTTTGGCTCACTCAGAAATTGTCCTCCATAACCATGATCAGCAGCAATTCCCCAAATATCCTGAACTAATTCCTGATCTGAGTTTTTTTCGATAAAAATATTTAAATCAGAATCCCCCACCATATCGACAATAACAACTGCCTCGGGTTGGTCATCAAGTGATTCTGCGAAAGATGTTGAACCCATAATCCAATCCCAGGATGGTAACTTGCCCTGATCTTCTGCATCAAAAAACACCAACCAGATATTCGAGTTTATTTTTTGTGGTAACACCCGGGCCAATTCTAATAAAACTGAAACTCCTGAAGCACCATCATTTGCTCCAGGAACGGGATTATCCCTATCCTCTAATAGATTCTCTCGATCTGCATACATTCGCGAATCATAATGAGCGCCGAGGATTATCCATGGTAAATCTTCATTCTTTGATCTATTTGCAATGATATTAACAATCTCGTGTCCCTGGACATTATCTCTTTGAAAATTCACTGTCCATGCCACGCTTTCTAATTCAGATACCAACCATTCCCCTATTAGTTTATGAGCTTCGCTTCCAGGTACTCTTGGTCCAAAATTTAATTGATCTTCGATATCCTGGTAAGCTCTTTCTCCATTAAACTCTGGATCATCTTGCATATCTTGATTCGATGCACAAGCGGAAGTATACCCAGACAATAGAATAAGCGTGGTTATCAGCCAGATTTTTAGAATTTTCATAACAATATTTTATAATAAAGTAATGGCTATGCGCATGCTATAATATTTTATGGGTTCAATGTGTTTCGATCATATTCTTGGTCATAAATTGACGGAGATCGGTCAAGGCCCGTCGTGAATAAGCTGCTGCCCGTTGTTTCTTATTCATCCTCTTTTTGGGGGAGAGCGCAGGAAAAATCCCAAAATTTGCTTTCATGGGTTGAAAATCAGCAGCTGCAGCATGGGTGACATAATGCATAAGTGCTCCAATCATGGTCGTTTTTGGCAACACTAATAATGGTAACCCTCGAATCATTCTTGCGGCATTAATCCCTGCCAATAAACCGCAAGCGATGTTTCCAGCATATCCCTCGACACCAGTAATCTGACCAGCAAAAAATAAATCCAATCTAGATTTGTGCTGCATGGTTGGCAACAAAAGGTCTGGAGATTTAACAAATGTGTTCCGGTGCATTTGCCCGTACCTCAGGAATTCTGCATTCTCAAGACCTGGGATTAAGCGGAAGACTCTCCGCTGCTCGGAAAATTTTAGGTTTGTTTGAAAACCAACCAAATTATATATTGACCCAGCCAGATTGTCCTGCCTTAACTGGACAACTGCATAAGGCCGGCGACCAGTCCGAGGATCTCTCAAACCCACTGGACGCAATGGACCAAAAGCCATCGCTTTTGGATCTCTCCGGGCAAGAATCTCAACTGGGAGGCAGCCCTCGAAAAATCTATGAGCTCCGGCATTTACGCCACCCTCGAGGCTGAGGTCAATTTCTCTTAGTTTTATCCTTTTAGCTTGAATGAGTGCGGCAACAAATTCATTATACTCATCCTCGTTCATTGGGCAGTTTATGTAATCCCCAAGCTCCTGGATACCGCGCCCATAACGCGAACCCCGGAAGGCTATATTTAAATCCACTGATTCAAGTGAGACGATGGGTGCAATGGCATCAAAGAAATGTAAATTATCTTTCCCAGTAAAATCTTCAATTTCAGCGGATAAGCTCTTTGAGGTAAGTGGACCGGAAGCGATGATAACACTTCCTGATGGTATCTCTGTGACCTCCTGACGAATTACATCGATGTAAGGGTGGGACTCTATGGATTTTGTAACCATATTTGCGAAATGCTTTCGATCTACAGCTAATGCACCGCCTGCTGGTAAAGCATTACGATCTGCACATTGAATGAGCAGTGATCCAAGAATTCGAAGCTCTTCCTTTAGAAGTCCAGCAGCCCGATCGGGCAGGTTAGAACCCAAAGAATTTGAGCACACAAGTTCTGCTAAATCAGAAGAGGTGTGCGCTCCTGTATTCATCAATGGGCGCATTTCATATAAGGTAACTGGGATATCAAGTTGGACTGCCTGCCAGGCTGCCTCACTCCCCGCCAGTCCACCACCAATAATAATTAAACTATTCGACATACAAAATAAGATCAACCAAGTAAGAATCCATAATAAGTATCTGCACTGGGATGGTTAAAAAATGGGTCTGGTCGATATTCTACCATGCGGGAGTAATTGTTCCTTCTGAAGCAATGATGATTCAGATTTTCCAAAGGATCATTAATTTTCACCTACACAATTCCAATATGATTTATAATAAACAAGTAACGAGCTGTAAAAATTCGAGTCTTGATAATTACAACAGGAGAAAATGTTATGCTTGGAGGTATTGGTATTACAGAACTGCTCATCGTCCTGGTGATTGTGTTGGTTTTGTTTGGCGTGGGCAGGATTAGCAAGATAGCTGGTGAGATGGGCAGCGGAATTCGTGCTTTCAAAGATGGTTTACAAGGTCCTGAAGGAGAAGAAGGAGGAGAAGGCGATAAAGACGAGGAAGTATCAAGCGAAGAAGTTGATGCATAATTCGTAAATTAAATCAGATCGTTCCTCCTGCTGACTAAAACCAGACACGATAATTTTTACTAGTTTATCTTTGTTTATTTATCCTCCTTGGTATTTAACAATTGTGGGGGCTTTGTTTACCAGATCGTCAACAACCGATTCAATGTTCTTGGGATTCATCACACGCTGACAACCTATAATGGCCACAATCGATCTGGGGCAAGGACTATCACTACATTATTATGATCTCAACTCGGGTGGCGCCCCAATCGTGATTTTATTGCACGGGCTTGGGGCAACTGGTGATTCATGGCGGCTTCAATTACCTGCTTTGCTCGAATCGGGTTTTCGGATTCTCGCACCAGATATGAGGGGCTTTGGAAAATCTTCTTACCCTGAAGGACCCAATAGTCCCCAAATCATGGCAGAGGACGTGGCTAATTTCCTCAATAGGTTGAAAGTAACCTCAGTTTATGTGGTGGGGATATCTATGGGAGGCACAATTGCGCTTCAATTTGCCCTCGATCACCCTTCAATGGTGGATTCGCTCCTTCTGGTCAATACATTCGCCAGATTACGTCCAAAAAAAATCTCGTATTGGCTATTTTACTCAATCAGATTCTTACTGATCCAGGTCCTTGGCATACCTCATCAAGCTCGTTTTGTGGTGAAAAGACTATTTCCCTATCCAGAACAAGAATTTTTGAGGGAAATATTTTATAATCAAATCATTCAAGCAAATCCTGCGGGTTATCGCTCTACAATTAAATCCTTCGTGAACTTCAATGTAACTGACAGATTAAGCCAGATCCAATCCCCTACCCTGGTAGTGACTGGAGATGAAGACACGGTTGTCCCTCCAAAAACCCAACAGGAATTAGCAGATAATATTCCCGACGCCGATCAGGTTGTGATAAACAAAGCAGGTCATGCGGTAATTGTGGAAAAACCAGAAGAATTCAACCATGTGATGCTTGATTTCCTTCACAAGGATCAATAATACTTCTCTCCATCCATATTCCATTGATGATTTCTCTCTTAAACTAATGCACGAATTATCAATAACCGAAAGCCTTCTCGAAATCGCTCTCAGACATGCAGATACCGCAGGTGCAACGCGGATCTCAGACTTATACCTGGTTATCGGACAGCTATCATCGATAGTTGATGATTCCGTCCAATTCTATTGGGATATTGTCGCTGAAGGGACCTTAGCTGAAGGGGCAAAATTACATTTTCAGCGGATCCCAACCAAGATACTATGTCTTGATTGCAATCGACAATACAATCCTGCCGATAACCAGATGGCATGCCCAGATTGTGACGGCATAAATATTAAAATTCTTTCCGGAGAGGAATTCTTCCTCGAAGCAATAAATGTGGAGAATTGAATTGCTATTTTAATTATTCCCAAATATTATCTGGCAACTATTTTGCAACTGAAATCAGTTGTTATGGAAGCACGGTGCGTATTTCGATAATTTTCTTAATACAACAATTTCATCACAAATACATCATGGGCAATTTGCAGAAATCTAAAATTCTCATCGGACTTTCAGTATTCCTCAGCCTATTTTACTTGGGAGGGATAAGTGCAGTCGATGCTCAATCACTGAAGGATATCAATCCACAAACAACTTCACCCCCCGACACAAATAGAACTGTGAATCTTCCGTTCATCTTCAATCCGGTTGTCCCGACCGAAATTCCGCCACCCGCAGAGAAGACACCAAAAGTCATTTTCTGCAGCAATTCCTCATCACAAATTCCAGATAACAAGAAAGGTGGCACCACCAATACAATCACAATTGACCAATCCGGATTCATTGGTGATCTTGATATTCGAGTGCACATTGACCACACATGGATTGGTGATCTAATTATGAATTTAACCCATGAAGATACTGGAACATCGATATCATTGATGGATCGCCCGGGATTTCCTGCTAACAAGGATGGATGCGGATTAAACAACATCAGAGCAATACTCGATGACGACATCTCTCTCCCGGTTGAACAAGTATGTTCGTCATACCAAGTTCCAGTTGAAGATTACTCATACTCTGAAGTCGCAATCGCGGGAACCTATATTCCTGAACAACATATGTCCGCTTTTGATAACGAACAGATATCCGGTAAATGGACAATATCAATATCCGATCTAATTCCCCACGATTACGGAAAATTGAACCAATGGTGTATCACAGCAGAAATCCACGATTCTCAAGTGACACCCTATCAACCACCGGCACCGGATTCCCTGCCAGACCAGGCACATATCTCTGGTGTTACAGGTCAAAGTCAGGCCTTACCATTGGATTGTGAATCACGATCAGCGGTCGATTGGGCAAATTATTTTGGTGTTTGGGTAGATGAAATCAAATTCTATGAGGGTTTACCCGATTCCGACAATCCGGATCTTGGTTTTGTTGGCAGTGTTTATGGGACCTGGGGCCAGCTGCCTCCCAACCCATATGGTGTGCATGCTGAACCAGTAGCAGCTCGATTAAGAAAACAGGGTCTCTCTGCAG
>JBEQLH010000348.1:0-2726 GCA_040326075.1 Anaerolineales bacterium | reverse complement strand
GGCGCCAGTTCGCTGGCCGGATCAGGATGTGCGCCATAACCCAGGACCACATCCAGCAGGATTACTGCCACCTGTGGATCGCTTGCTTCAACCTCCAACCGTCGCAAACGGAGATCGTTATCCAGCATGGGATGCAGGCGACCGACGGTGAACTCGTCTTCGCCCAGGTCGATCAGCGTGTTAGCCTGGCTGACCAACGAATCGGTTAACAGATATTTTTTATCCAGGGGGGCGTTCGAGTAAACCACTGGCAAGTAGTCCTGTAAGATCAACAATGCCTCATAAGCCAGGGTACCACCAGAAAATAGGCCTCTCAGGTAGCGTTGACCGGGGGAGAAACGTCCCCTATCAATATCCAGAATTGATTCAACAGTGGGTTCTGATGCGGCCAACTTGACTGCTAATTCAGCCGCTTCATCAAACGAGGTGGCGAAATACACATTGTCCACTTCACGAACCGAGGTTTGATACCCGATGAAATCTACGACCACAGGTTTTCCAGCCAGGCGAGAAGCTTCTACCAGCTGATCCGCTACTTCAATTGATGGTGGTTTGGAAACCAGCACAATAACATGTGTATCCGGATCCCGGCTGAGCATTTCAAGCCCCTGGCGGGCGGTCACCGCGCCTACTTGCTCTGAGAGGTCCCTACCACCGGTTCCGAGAGCATGGGTGATCCCACCTCCAAATTGGTGGATGCGGGAAGTGACCTGCTGTAAACCCGTGCCTGAGGCCGCCACGAGACCAATTGAACCACGGCGTACTTTATTGGCAAAGCCCAGGCCGATCCCATTAACGATAGCTGTACCACAGTCTGGCCCCATGACCAGCAAACCCTTTTCAGCCGCGGTTTTCTTCAAAGGGATCTCATCCATCAATGTCACATTATCGCTGTAAAGAAAAACATGCTTGTTCAGACGCAGTGCCTGGCGAGCTACACCGGCAGCATAACGCCCAGGAACTGAGACGAGCACCCACTGGGCGTCGGGCATCATCTTAGCAGCTGATTCCAGACTCTTTGGACGATACTCCTCGTCACCACTCGCCTGGCGACGAGAGGACAGCAGTTCATCTACTTTCTCTAAAGCGGCTTGAGCGGCTGGATCGTCTTCAGCCTTAACTACTATGACCATATCATCAGCCAGCGCGGCCTGTACATCTGGCACCAGGAGATCACTCTGGGATAATAAATCTTTATTGGCATCGGTGCCCATGATCACCCCAGCATCGATAACACCCGGCAGTTCAGTCAGAGATCGCTGCAGCTGCATCAGGATCACCGAATCGTAGTAAGCGCCAGATCGAACTTCACCTTTTGTTATTGGCATAGAAACTCCCGATTGCTTTGTAGAAACCAAAAAATGCTAATGAGGGGTGATCTAATTATCAGATAACCCCGTGTGCTCGATACGAAGCCACCTCCTGTGGAGAATATCCCAACAGCTCCACCAAAACTTCTTCTGTGTGCTCGCCCAGCAGTGGTGGCGGACGACGCACCTGCGCGGGTGTATCCGAAAATTTATATGGAAATCCGGGAAATGCCACCTGACCAATGGTGGGATGATCGATCTCTATCTTTAGGTCTCGTTCCTGTGCCTGGGGGTGGTTGAAGACATCTTCAATACTGTTGATCACTCCGCTGGGTATTCCGACCTGATGGAGTTCCTTTATCCATTCCCTGGCATCACGGGCAGCAAAGGCTTCGTTCAGAACTTCCGCCAGAGATTCCCTGTTTGCTACGCGATCTTGATTGCTGGCAAATAATGGATCAGCGATTATTTGCTTCCGGTCAACTACTGCACATAGATTTTCCCACTGCCTCTGGTTCAATGCACCCAGCGTGAGCCAGCGATCGCGGGCGCGAAAGACCTCGTATGGAGCGATATTGAAATGCGCATTGCCCATACGGCTGGGTTCAACGCCGCCGATCAGATAATTTGATGCCACATTAGCCAGGATAGCTGCCGAAGATTCGAGCAAGGAGAGGTCCACAAGCTGACCCTCCCCCGTGATATCCCGTGCCCGCAGAGCTGCCAGGATGGCAGTTGAGGCAAACATCCCGGTTGTGAGGTCGATAATCGATACACCAACCCGGAAAGGCGGTCCTTCAACCGGTCCGGTGATGCCCATAATGCCGCCTTCTGCCTGGATGATGAAATCGTAACCGCCTTTCTCGGCATACGGACCTGTGCGACCATAGCCGCTGATCGAACAATAAACAAGCTTGGGATTCAATTCGTGCAGGTGCTTATAACCTAATCCCATTTTATCTAATGAGCCGGTGAGGAAATTCTCCACCAGAACATCTGAGACTGAGGCCAGACGTTTAATGATCTCCTGACCTTCAGGGCTCTTTAAATTGACAGTCAAACTGCGCTTGCTGCGATTGGCAGCCAGATAATAAGTTGACTCTCCAGGATAGGCGTCATTTGGTGTGCCAACAAACGGCGGTCCCCAACTTCTGCTTTCATCCCCACGGCCTGGTCGCTCCACTTTGATCACATCCGCACCCAGGTCACCTAACATCATCGTGCAGAAAGGGCCCGCTAATGCACGTGATATATCCAATACCCGCAAGCCTCCGAGTGGCTGCAATTTTTCCTCTCCGTGCTGTGCAATGTTTTCCATCTGGTTAGGCAGTCCTTAATGAATTTCCAGCACTATTGGTACACTTTTCTGGTGAGTTTATAAGTGGTTAGTCGGGTAATATTCAATCTGAAATAAAT
>JBEQLH010000132.1:0-8000 GCA_040326075.1 Anaerolineales bacterium | reverse complement strand
TCGAATCCGGCGCTTCGAATTGGCATTCCACTGGTCTTTGGCACCGGATCGACGATGTTGACCGTTCCCACAGCCAAAGTTACAGCTGGTATTACGGTCTGACACCGGATCAGAATTATGATACTGGTACTCCAAATTCTGGAGATTTAACATTAAGACCTCTATCGATCCCTAATTCGAATTATGTTCTTCGGTTCTGGTATCGATACGACACTGAAGGACCCGGCAAGATTTGGGATCAGAGATGGATTCAGGTATCAACAGATGGGGAATCATTTGAAAATGTTCTTCAACTAAATGACGATGTGGAAAATTACTGGCTGCAAGCGACTGTAGATCTATCGGAATACGCTGGTCAGACGATCAATGTTCGCTTCCATTTTGCCTCATTAGATGATCAACACAACAATGATAATGAAGGTTGGAACGTTGATGATATCGAGTTAATCGAAATTACGCCCCCGGCATGCGCCGATTTTGATAACACATCCGCAGAGGCAAGGACGCTTTCATTTGGAGAAACGATCAGCGGAAAAATGTGTCCAACTGGAGATGTGGATTATTATAAATTTGAAGGTATTGCCGGAGATCATATTGTCTTGAATTTCGATACACCGTCAGAAGATCCAATCGAAGACTTGGACTTAATCACATTTCTAATCGATAACGATGGATCTTCTGTCCTGGCGATCCATGACGACGAAATATTTGGTGAAATGTTCGACCCACACCTGGGATACTTACTATCGAGATCTGGAACTTATTATGTTCGCGCCCGTCTTTGGTCTCATCCCACCCGGGGAGGAGAAGAGTATACATATGATATCTCCCTCACCAAAGATAATGACAAACCAGTTGGGGAATTCACTTATCCAATATCTAACACATATTTACTTGACTCAAACAATCTTACGTTAGAGGTTAACGCCGCTGATCAAGATAGTGGACTCAGCCATGTTGACTTCCTTTATCATTCAGGAGATTGGCTGAGCTCGAACTGGCAGATTCTTGGAACAGATCAGGATGGGACAGATGGTTGGAAAACTGTCATTGATACAACCATCCTACCAGAACAGAAAGATATCTCGTTTTTTGCCAAGGTGTACGATTGGGCAGGAAATTGGACTGGTGCAGGGGTATGGAACATAGGACTTGACCGCACTCCACCCATAACCTCCCTTAAACCACTGAACACGGATCAAGAAAGTACAGCTATTCTTCTGGAATGGACCAGTAATGATAATTTATCCGGAATTGAATATTATGAACTTCAAAACCGAATTAACAACGGGGGTTGGTCAGATATCATTCCCAATTCCCAAGGATCAATTAACCATACCTGGTTTATAGGTCAACCTGATACGGACTATAGTTTCCGTCTCAGGGGTGTCGATTTTGCTGGAAACCAGGAATCTTTTCCAACTTCGGCGGAAGGAGAAACTTCAATTCCATCAATTTCATCACTGTGCTCATCACCAGATGCGTGGGACATTGATGGTGATGACAATTCCCCGGCAAATGCAGCTCCAGTTGAAATAGAACAAGAATCTAAAAACCACAATTTCTGTAATCCGTTATCCAGTGATCGATTAAATGATGAAGATTGGGTCCAATTCACTGTAGAAGATGGGGAAACGTACATTATGGAAAGCACTCCCCTGGCTATCATGACTGGCACAATTCTCGAACTGTATGCAATCGATGGGACGACCTTGATTTCATCTGCTCAATCGAGTGGCTTCGGTGATAAATCACAGCTAATCTGGACTGCTGATCGGGATGACCAGGTTTACCTGCGCGTTCGCCACCTTGATGGCAAGGTTGCAGGAAATATTGTTGCATACCAATTAAGAATTAATCGATTCTTACAGAATTTCTTACCCATAATTCAGAACTAATAATCAAATTATTACAGATTTAATACCCCTTTATCCCCTTGATTTTGAAGGGGATTGTATTTTCCAACGATGGTATACTTTTGTTTGATCGTTAAATAATCCACTAATCCTGCATGGTTTAAGAATTTCATTGAAACTGATCATTCAAATTCCTTGTCTAAATGAAGCACAGAATATCGCCCAAACTGTGCAAGCCTTACCCAGGGAAATTCCTGGTATTGATGTCATTGAGTACCTGGTGATCGATGATGGATCAACCGATAACACCGCTGAAGTTTCTCATCAATCCGGGGTTCACCATGTCATCGTCCTCCCGCATCATGTTGGATTGGCAGCAGTTTTCACAGTAGGCCTGGAAGAGTCTCTTAAAAATGATGCGGATATCATCGTAAACACTGATGCAGATAACCAATACAACGCTGACGATATTCATCTTTTAGTTGAGCCGATTCTCTCTGGACGGGCTGATATTGTTGTTGGGGATCGCGGAGTTGCCAACCTAAAAGAATTTTCTTTAGTCAAACGCATCCTGCAGCGTTTTGGAAGTTGGGTTATCGGTCAAGCTTCCGGAGTTGATACCCCAGATGCGACCAGCGGATTCCGGGCATTCACCCGAGCCGCAGCTCTCCGCACACTTGTACTGAACGATTACTCTTATACGCTCGAGACTCTTATCCAGGCAGGTTCGCGTCGGATGGCTGTCGAATATGTCCCAATTCGGACAAATGTTCAAACCCGCCCTTCTCGCTTGATGAAAAACATTCCCGACTATCTTTCACACTCGAGCACGACCATCTTGCGAGCATACACGATGTACCGCCCTCTCCGTGTATTTACTATGATCAGCGTGGTGTTAATAATTGGTGGATTGATCGGTGCAGGTAGATTTCTTTACTATTACATCATTGGCGAGGGGACAGGCCACATTCAATCATTAATTCTTTCAGCAGTCTTACTTATTGTTGGATTTCAAGTTTTCCTGATTGGATTAGTCGCAGACCTGACCGGTTTTAATCGCAAGATCTTGGAAGAGGTCCTCTTCCGTTTACGTCGTTTAGAATTGGGGGAAGAAAAAGACAGGAACATACATTAATAGGTACTTGTGAAATCAAAACCTTCCTCTATAAGAACTCTCCACAATGTGGCTTTGTATATTATTCCCATCATCTTTATTGGGTTGGTGGGTTGCTCACCGATAGTAAAAAACGATCAAGCTCAACATAACACCGAAATTCAACTCGACAGCGAGAGTTCTATCGGCCAAACATTTCTCGCCAGTTATGATGGATTTAGTGGGATCTCATTATTTCTCAAGCCAGGAGAACATCACGGTGGAGATATTGTCTTAAATATCCATGCTGAACCTGAAATATCTACAATCCAGTCTGTTTCAATTCCATTAAACACAATCACCGAAGCTGGTTATTATAAATTTTCCTTTCCACAACTCAGCGATACCTCTCATCAGGATTATTATTTTGAAGTCAATGTTGAAGGAGAAGGGGATGTATTAGTAGGTGTTGGTCCGGGAAACAATTATCAAAATGGTTCTGCTTATTCTAATAAATTTCCAATAAACAAACAGATTGCATTTCGATTGACCTATGAACCAGGACTCCTACTGATTGGCTTGGGGATTGAATTACTCAAATGGGCTGGTTATATTCTTGCTTGCATATTTTTATTCGTTGTTCCGGGATGGGCTTTTCTATTATGGTTATTTCCAAGCTGGGAGAAGATTTCATGGAGTGAAAGATTGGCACTCGCTTCAGGCACCAGTCTCGCACTCTATCCAATAATCCTACTGTGGTCCAATTTAATCGGTTTAAGCTTAGGACAGCTTTATGCCTGGTTACTGCCTGTGGCAGGATTGGTATTCATCTTTTGGAAGCAACGCAAGAATTTAATAACCAGGCGATCTCATTCCGCAGAAGAAGGTGCACTAGATGAGGTGGTTTCTAGGGGTAAAACAAATGGAAAACGAGTCCAAAGTTTCCTCCGGGATCATTTACCAGAGATTGCATTATTTTTCCTTCTTGGACTGATATTAATTGTCCGTTATTGGAACATCAGGTTGCTCGATGCTCCCCTTTGGGGAGATTCTTACCAGCACTCTATGATCGCCCAACTTCTGGTTGAGAATCAAGGAATTCCCAGCACCTGGCTTCCTTATGTTCCCTATCAGAGTTTAACCGTTCATTTTGGTTTCCCAGTAAGTGTTGCCCTTTTACAATGGCTTGTTGACATCCCCAACACCATTGCTACTTTATATATCGGGCAGGTGCTCAATGTCATTGCTGCCTTTTCCCTCTATCCATTAGCTGTACGCATGAGTGGAGGAAATCGTTGGGCAGGAGTGGGGGCAGTCTTGTTCGCTGGTTTGTTATCTCCGACCCCGGCCTTTTACACAAATTGGGGCAGGTATGCACAATTAGCTGGTCAAGCGATATTACCTATCGCATTATGGTTCTTTTGGGATGCACTCGTTGATCATCCTGACAGATCAATAGATGGTATTAAGAACGCCCCCAAAAAATCTTCTTCAATTCGACAAGCTCTGTTCACCCATGATAACTTCAGAAAATTACTGATCAGTGGAACCGTAATTGCTGGGATGACTTTAAACTATTACCGGATGCCATTTTTCTTCGGTACTTTTGTGCTTGCCTGGTTAATCACTTGGGGGTTCAAATACTGGCGGGGAGACCTACGTCAATGGGGATATTCAATCTTCAGAATTATTGCCATGATAAGCATAAGCATTTTATTGTTTCTTCCATGGGGATTTCGTCTCTCGGGAGGAGTTTTAATCGGCGCGATCGAAGCAGGTATTACAGGAGGTTCTCCTTTACAGGCAATCCTCCAGGACTTTCAATCCTGGAAAGATTTCTCATTGTACGTCCCAAATCTAGTCTTAATTTTGGTTTTCGCAGCTTCCTTGCTGAGTTTAATAATCAAGCGCAATCTATTTATCACTTTATTCCTATGGTTTTTATTCTTAGTTGCCTTTAAAGCTGGACAGCTGATCAGGCTTCCTGGCGCTAATATGATTCAGAATTTCGCGGTGATTATTGCCCTTTATATTCCAATCAGCATCCTCCTCGGCTGGTTATTCGGAACAATCATAGATTTCATCATTCAATTCAACAAAAACATCGGTCAAATTACGGCTGGTTCAGTCATCGTCATTCTGGGAATTTGGGGTGCTTTGGATCAACGCAATATAGTCGATGGAGACAGGTTCGCTCTGGTCACAAAGCCCGATATGAAAGCTATGCAGTGGATTGGTGATAATACCCATCAAGATGCCCGATTTCTAGTGGAGGGATTCCGGATCTATAATGGAACATCTGCAGTTGGTTCTGATGCGGGCTGGTGGATCTCCTTACTAACCGGACGCCAAAATACCATGCCTCCCCAATACGCTTTACTGAGTGAGATTCCAGTATCTCCAAATTATTCTAAGGATGTCGTCACGCTGGTTGCTGGGCTTGAGACCACTTCTCTTGACTCTGAAAATGGGTTGAATCTCTTGTGTGAACATGACATAACTCATATCTACATTGGCCAGGGTCAGGGCGAGGTCGGGTATGGAGCAACCCAATTATTTTCGCCTGATATGTTAGCTGAATATCAAGCGTATCAACTCATTTATCGCCACGATCGAATATATATCTACGAAATTGATCCTCAATATTGTTTGGAAAACTGATGCTCGAAGAACAATCTAAAAACAAAAACCAGATATCAAATCGAATATTGTTCTTCGGGAAAGTGACCCTATTATCAATGATTGGGGGCTTTTATCTGCTTGGATTTAACCTTCTTTCAAATGGAAAACAACCCTGGTTGAGTTTTCTTCAAGGATGGATTTTCAGTCTCTCCATCATGGCAATCTCTATTGGATTATCTTTTATCATCACAAACTTGAAGAACTGGAAAATTATTTATCTTATCCTTGGGATTATATATCTTGTCGCCTGGATTCTTTACTTCGCGTCATCTTTTACAGCACTGGGTTGGATAGTTTTATCTCTCACCTTTGGAATTTTTCTTCGTTTCGATGGTTTTATGACCGAAAGCATGGGGAAAATATTTGGTTCAATTGTCCATGGATTGTTGGCACTCGGGGTCGGCTTTGGGATAACAGCACTGGTTCAAACTGAAAGTCATTTTGCTGAAGAAGAATTCTTCTCTGTTGTCCAGGGTTTGGTAATCTCAGGATTTTGGTTCCTTTTGGTCATATTGGAAATATTGCTCATCCGCAGAGATTCAAGGTTTACAGATAAGCTTTCGATATCAACTCGCCCAATATTAATTGGAATGATAGGTCTATTTCTTGTCGGATTGATCGCAACTATTCTATCTTACCAACGAAGCTTCTACCCCTTAGAGGTTCCAACAAATTCTGCAGTCACCCCTGACATCCCGTTTATTTGCGGCCAAATTGAGCCTGCCGACCAAATTTATGATGGTGAGGAAGTATTTGAAGAAATATTGCTTACTTTGGAATCCAATCCAAATAAATCAAGTCCAGAATTTGGTATGTTAGCCTTAGGCACCAGGGAAGATTATTGGGCAGAACAGTTCCGATCAAGTTTACTAACAGAAGCCCGACAAGGTAAATTTACAAAACCCGCCGGGAGTGTGAAGTATGGTCAATACCTGGCAGCATTTCGTGCATATTACTATTCAAAAATCTCTCAGCAATTCCCTGATCTCTTTAATCCTTCTGAGAAAGAAGAATTACGGAAATGGTTCGCGGCAATAAACCGCAGAGCATTAACTGTTGAATTAGTGGATTGGATGTATGCAATTGCATTTTCCAAACTTCCTGATGGACCTTATGAGAATCAGGAAACAGGCACAGGTCTATTAGCACTCCTTGAATCCCAGGGACTTGCTGATCCAGGGAAATCATCCCAAAACCTTTCATATCTTGAACAAAATATCAGCGGATGGATGAAGCGTTTTAGTAATACAGATGACGCGGCTGTATACCAACCCGAATGGATCAATAACGCCTTATACCAATCGATATTTTCGGGAAAAACTATCAGTGAGAATGTACGTCTATCATTTGAGTGGTTGCTCCTGCAAGCTTTGCCAGATGGAGCCCCCCTTCGCTACAACCATATAGGCTCTGCAAATTTTGGAGGACTTGGTTATCTGGGTGCATACTTACTGGGAGATGAAAGGTTTGTATGGTTATCGGGTAGGGCTTTAGAATATTTGAATGAGAACGGAAGACCATTAGCTGCTCAACCCGGATTTGAGGACCGATTGGATATGGTCGGGCGATCGCCCGATCAAGGATCTTGTCTGCTTTATGGAGATTCCGGATTACCCAATCAGATTGGCCCGCTTGCTCCGGATAAAATTGTCTTCAGGGATGGTTGGGAAAGAGATTCTGCATATCTATTATTGAACCTGCGATTTACTGGATGGCACAGGTATAAAGCAACCAACACGATCACATTGGTGTACGAGGAGGGTGTTCTGGCTTCGGACCAGTTGACTGGCGAGAAATTTAGCTGGTTACCCGAAGGACGCAGCCTGTTTCGAGATAAACGTATCCCGCGTGAGAACCTGAATGGCTTCTTGGTGGAAAAAGTTGGACTGAGTAGAGTCTTGAATGAATTGACTGGGTTAGGAAGTCCTTGGGCTCAAGACCCACCTTACTATGCCAAAGTTAAGCAATTCTCAACTGAAGAAGATATCGACACGAGCACAACAGTGATTGAAGACTGGCATGGTTGGACACATGAACGGACTATCATCTTCCATCATGATGGTCCAATTGTTGTCAAAGATGACGCCTGGGGACCCTCGGATCAGAAAGCAGCTCTCTCTTGGAATCTGGTCAGTGATGCAGCCCTGTTGGAAGAACGACTTCTGGTAGGAAGTGAACAAAATCCTGCTGAAGTGTTATTTATGACCCCTGAAGCTGGTGAGTTCCAAATTCTGGACATTCTCCCCGATAAAAAGAATGTTCCAAATGTTCAGGTTCAATACATGTCAAAAGACAAGGGTCAATTAACTTTGTTCACAATATTTTTGACAAAAGAATGGGTTGGCGCTCAGGCAAAACTCAATGAAAGC